>JACQUI010000345.1 GCA_016210395.1 Chloroflexota bacterium
GCCTGGAAGTTCGGTCTATGGAGTAACGCCCTGCGGGACACACCGTGGCCCATTCCCCCTTGACATCGATCTGGAAGTCCGCAGCAGTGAGCCGAGGAGATCCTTCCTGCACCGTCGCCTGCGATCCCTTGGGGGCCGATCCCCCCACTGGGCTCACCACCTCTGTCCCCCGGCACTCCGCCTCATAGGCGTTCCGCCCAGACCCATAGGCGGTGTCGGCGATGAGCTCCTCCGGCCGGACCTCCCGTTGCTCCAGAGCCTCAATGACCGGGATGGTGACGTAGGTGTCGCTCCCACTGGAAGGAGTCACCTCCACATACGTGATGATCTGGGTGACGTTCCCCTCCTCGCAGGTCTCCGCCACTTGCACCTCGTATCCCTTCCCCTTGTGGCCGTTGTAGGTCACCTCCGGATCATGCGGGGATTGCAGCGTGTCGGAACGGAGCTCCTTTGGGTCCTTGAGCGCAATGGGCACCTTACCTTCCCCTGCATCATCGTCATCATCCCCGGGCCGTCCATCACGATGCCTGCCCACATGGCACTGCTCCCGAAGGAGTCGCTGCAATAGCCCGTATTCCTCCATGTCCTTGGCGTCTGTCCCTCGGAACCGGTCCACCAACCGGTAGTGGTCTCGTGCACAGACCGACAGACGCCGTCGCCCCTCACCCGATCGGGCATCCTCATAGGAGGTCGGCTCTCCTTCTTCCTTCAGGTAACGTCCCAAAAGTCCCTCGGGTATGCGCTCCGCAAGCTCGGAATGCTCCCTCTGCACCGCTCGCAGGAACAGGCGCATCGTCTCGCAGAAGAGGCCCAGCCGCGTGAGGGTCGCGATGTTGCTCATGATGTGGGTGGAGTCCAGACGCTGCCGTCCCGTAGCAAGCCCCAAGGCTCCGATAATGCGGTCCGTCGTCTCCTCAAAGACCACCCGGCCACCGTCGTTCTGTAGGAGCCGAGAGCGGAAGTTGTGCAGCGTCTTCTGCGGCAGGTGGGACTCCTCGGCGGTGAGTTGCAATGCATAGTGCCACAGCAGATTGAACTCCAACTGCTCCAGAGCCTCTTGGTCGGTCAGGTCCCCAACTTCTTTGAGGATCAGCACCCCCAGCACTGTCTGTACCGCACGGTTGGGCCGCCCGTTGTCCTCGCAGTACAGATAGGCAAACCGCTCCTCGTCTATCAGGGGGAGCGCCTTGGCTCGGAACACCTCCGCCCACGTCTTCTGCAGCCGCTTCGCCTTCGCAAGCGGCACCAAGAACTCAGATTCAAGCAGGCTCCCCTGGGGAACTCGTGGCCGAAACATCATTCCCTCCCTCTCAGAACTCGGGCGCTTCGTGATCGGCTCCATCCATTTTACCCGACCAGCGTCTGCCCCGAACCTCCCAGAGAGGGTTTTTACGAGGGAATCAAAACTAGACTCCGTCAATTTATTAACGGTCGTTTGGCCGAGCAAATTGATGCCTACTATACACTTGCTGCTACGACCAAAATGTTACCACTCCTACATGCTGCCTACGACTACTTTCAGATAGTGAAGAACAATCCCTTTACGGTGTCCCGTACGAAGCCAGTTCCAGACTCCACTGAGTTAGAAGAATTTGTTAAAGTGCTGATGCGCTTTAGGGCAGTAGTAGCGGGGTGGACAAACCCGATTCTACAATACGCTTCAAGTCCGAATGTACCATCCAGAGTAGCCGCCTTCGCTCCACAGCCCCGAAGTTGGCCTGAGCATTTCGAAGCAGTCGCTCGATACGCCAAGGGGCGGTTTTATATTGACCAATTACTAGTCGCTGTAAGCATATTAGAAGGTGCGTTGGGAATCATGTTAGATGACGTTGGGGAAAAGTACGAAGAGCTGACTTTGGGTCAAAAATGGGGAGAGGTCATTAAACAAATCAAAAAAGGAAATTGGTCGATCAGTCAACAACTCCAAACGGACATCGGAGAAATCGTTGATCGTCGCAATATGGTTATTCATCATAGCGGCAAATACGTCTCCCAAAGATACGACCTAAACATGGCAGCGCCTCTTGCTATACCATTGGAAAGGAACCGCGGCCCGCAAAAGAGGGTGATCCTTTCTTGATCAACGCTTGGTATGTGTTCCATACCTTAGACATTGTCGGGCAACTATGTGATGAAGTAACGAAATGATGACGATTCAAAGGGAGAAGGCCTCCCATAGTCAGCCTGTGGAGGAATGCCTTCTCGGGCTTGCCGACGGTGCTCACCAGATACGATTGGAGTTTGCAGAGGAGCCCCAAAACGACAGTACAAGGCCCTGAGCTGGCCGAATAGCAGGGCCGTGGCTCGACTAACACCACGAACGATAGCAATGTCGGCCTACCCTCGAAAGTTGGCCCTACCGCACCTTGTTGTAGGTGTAGTCCTCGCGCTCACCTGCGCCGGCGCGAAGGTCTGGCGAGAGCGGAGGACGGGCGGCGTTCACTTTGGAGTGGGCGTCCAGGGCGGCCTGGTCCTTCCAGCGTTCCAGTAGCGTCAGCTTGTCGGGGTTGACGGCGCTCTGGAATATCTCGTACTGCTCGCAGCCGGGCTCCTTCACCACCTCTGTGCAGCGGGCCGCCATTGCCCTGGCCATCTCAGCCCCCTTGCCCGGCGCGGCGTTGATGGTGATAACCAGTCGTAGCGACATGCAAACCTCCCTTTGCTTACTGCTGGTGCGACTTTAGACCGGCCTATGGTCTTTGACAACAAAGGTATCCCTTCCCCGCAACGGGGGAAGGCCAGGGAAGAGGTCGTCTAGGCCCCCGCCTTCTCCTCCAGCACCACTGCCGTCCCGTAGGCGAGGATCTCCGCTGCGCCGCCCATGATCATGGACGTGCCAAAGCGGAGGCCAATCACCGCGTTGGCCCCCATCTCCGTGGCCCGCAGCTCCAGCCGCTGCAGCGCCTGCTGCCGGGACTCCGCCAGCAGCTTCGTGTACTCCGTGACCTCCCCGCCGACGATGCCTCGAAGCCCGGCCATGATGTCCCGCCCGATGTGCCGCGCCCGCACGGTGCTGCCGTTCACCAGCCCCAACGTCTTCATCACACGCATGCCTTCCGGTGTGTCCGTTGTCAAGTAGATCAAGGCGTCACCTCTCGATTCCGGCTTTCGCCCTTGGCTATGGTACTACTCACGGCGGTGGCAATTGGAGAGGAAATCGGCCAAAGGGGGCGCTTGACCCTCACCCTGGCCCTCTCCCAAGGGAGAGGAATGTGTTGTAGACTCAGAACTCCTCTTTGAGGTCTTCCTGCCGCCGTTTTTTCAGCCTGTCCCTGAGCACGGCCAGCAACAGCAGCAGGATGCCGGCAGGTATTGCCGCCAGTCCCAGCTTCAGGAGGACTGGCTCCCGGCTCATAGCGATGGCGTACACGAAGTACCCTCCCAGGACCGCCGCGCCTGCGATGATGAGCACTGCCCCTGCGAGAACCATGTCGCGCCTCCTGGTGAGCTACCACACCCCTTGTTTGCCGGGTTCATGATACCGTAAGGAACCTGTTCTTGTTACAGTATCCTGCTCATTGCCGCTACTGAAGCACCTCGGCCCAATCGCTGCGCCTGGGGACGACGCCAAGGTCCGCGATGGCAAGGCGAATGACGCCGGCCAGCGCGATTGCGCCTGTGGGGAGATGCGCCGCCTTGAGCTCATCGCGCCCTACGAGCGCGCCGGGGCCAAGATGCAGGTGAGGCGTCGTGACGGCTGAGACGCCGACGGGGTGCCAGTGATAGCTGATGATTTCGCTTACCGATGCATTCCACAACGCAAACCGATATCCGGCTATCTGAATCTCCCATCTGTCTCCTCTGGCAGATGTTTCAGCGATCTTGTATTGAAAGGCAACATAGAGTCCCAAGGCTGATTGGTGGGTTCGTAGCACTGCGGGATTCTCACTGAGCACCGCACCGTGAGGTTGAGGCCGTGGATAGAATCCGCCTGACACGTGAAGGACTGCATCTGCAACGCACGAGATAGCCCTTTGATGCTTTTCAATGAAACTGTTGGCCGCTTCGGCAGGTGTTCTTCCCGTCATCATGCTGTTGGCAGATTCGAAGGAGGAACGGTGAAAGGCAAGAGCATGATTACGGACATCAATTCCGGCGTATCAATGTCCACATTCTCATACTTGCCTTCGTTCCAGGCTTTCAAGAAGTCCTCCCCGCTCATGCCGAGGTAGCGGCGAGCTGCCCGGTCAAAGACCTCCAGACCTTCTTCGTAGGTCAGCATCTTGAAGCTGGGCGCTTCTGTCGCGTCTTTTTTCTTTGCTCTCGTCTTGCTCGCCATCGCTTCACCTATGCCGCTGCTTGCACACATCGTAGCACAACGTGCTCTCAGGTTGGACCGTTCCCAGACCATTGTAACTGGTGACGGGGCAGACACGGAGGTCTGCCCCTATGGTCCCAATGCCGGCTGCTAGGCAAGCCTTCCCTACAGCCCCAGCTTGCCGGGGTTCATGATGCCGTAGGGGTCGAGGGCTTGCTTAATGCGGCGCACCGCCTCCAGGTTCTGGCCCCACTCGCGCCCGGCCAGATGCAGCAGCTTCAGCCCAATGCCGTGGCAGTACTCCATGCTGCCGCCCATGTCCTGGGCCAAGCGCAGCAGCCGGTCCGACACCTCGCGGAACGACGCCAACTCGCTCAGGTCGCCGGGACGCGTCAGCACCATCGAGTACAGCTCAGGCTGGGTCCACACGGCTGCCTGGCGTATGGCGACGCCGGCCTCCTGGCAGATTGCCTGGGCCTGCCGCCGGTACTCCAGCACCTTACTCGCGGGTAGGGCGGCATCCATGTAGTCGCCCAGGCCGCGCCAGGGCCAGGCGCGCTCCCACCGCTCCCGGGGCAGCAGCGGCTGCGAGTCGCTCTTGAAGCGGTAGCCGGGCACGTGGCGGTCGCGCCAGTACTCCTGCGCCTTGGCGGGACCAATGTTTGTCCCGCCGTGGGCCACGGCGATCTTGGCCGACCGCGATGCCTGGGCGGATACTTCCTCTTTGTAGCCCTCGTAGGTCAGGATCATCAGCACCGGGACGTCGCCCTCTTCCTCGGGAGGCTCTTCGGTCAGGTCGGTGATAGCGGGGCGAAGGCCCAGCGCAAACATCTCGCCCACGGCGGCGAAGCCGGCCTCGAAGGTGGGGAAGGAGAAGGCGGCGTGGCGGCGTTTCTCCGGCAGGCGGAAGACGCGCAGCGCCGCGGCGGTGATGACGCCCATGACGCCCTCAGCGCCGATGAACAGCCGATCCATGTCCGGCCCGGACGCCCGCTTGGGGAGAGCCTTGGTCTGGACAACCTCGCCTGTGGGCAAGACGACCTCCAGCGCCAGCACCTGGTCGCCCATGGAGCCGTACTTGGCGGCTCGGTAGCCGACGCCGTCGGTGGAGACGGCGCCGCCTACTGTAGCGATGGGCGTGCTCCACGGGTCGTGGCCTATCATCAAGCCGTGGGGTTCCAGGGCGGCGTCCAGGTCGCTCAGGACAACGCCCGCTTCGGCCCACACCACCCTGTCTTCCACGGAAACGGAGCGTACCTTGCTCATCCCACGCAGGTCCAGGACGATCGCCCCCTGAGGCGGGACCGCGCCGCCCATGACGCCGGTGCCGCCGCCGAAGGGGACCACCGGCGAGCGATGCTGTCCCGCCAGCCTGACGACGGCTGCCACCTGCCCCGTGGTTGCGGGCATCACCACAGCCGCGGGCGTCTGCCACCAGGGACTGCGGTCGCGGGGGAAGCCACGCAGTGGGTTGAAGGCGTCGGCCAAGCGCATCTCGCGGTCGCGACCTTCCAGGAGGATGACTTCCGCCGGCAAGGCCTGCCGCAGGGCGTCAAGAAGGGTTGACGTAATCATACGGTCTCCAAATCCGTTGGCGGTGTGCTCGTAGGGGCGGACCCGCGTGTCCGCCCTCCTGGGCAAACGCGAAGGCGTCTGGCCCCTGCCCTTTATCAGCCCAGAGCATAGTGGATATGCTACGGGCATGGCAAGAATAGAGAAGTCCCAAGTTGTCTACCACTGGCTACGTACGAGTTCGCGCCGAAGGAGGGCGGGTATGACGTGACGGCACCCTCCGCTCCTGGGTGCAATGGAGCAGGCGACAGCTTTGAAGAGGCGCTGGTCTTGTGGGTGCGGATGCGCTGTGTGAAGGCCTGATCGTCGCCGGCGACCTGCTGCCATGGCCGGCAAGCTCATGGACGAGGGCGAGACGCAGTTCGACGAGTGGCAGCCGGACCCGTACAAGGACTTGCCGGGCGGCATGAAGCCGCCAATGCTGTGACGCCCCGTTTGAAGGCGCCTGACCCCGCGTGCTAGTCCGTCACGCGCACCGCCGTCAGCCTGTCACCCTGGCGGGTGTAGTAGACCGTCATCTCCTCGCCACGGAGCATGTGCTCGCGGATGTGCGACGGCGTGAACCCGATGTTGCCTTCCGACTGGAACCGCCACACCTTGCCGTCACTGTCTTCGAGCGTGAGCGTCTCGACCTCTGTGAGGGAGCGTGCCTGCACGTCCTGCACGTGCCCCCGGACCGTCTGCTCGCCGCCGGAGCAGGCGGCCAGGAAGACGGCCGGCAGCAGGGCTGCCAACGCCAGGGGCATGAAAATTCGCTGCGGTTTCATGTACACTCTTGAGTGCTTTTTGGCCGTGCCCAGGGACTGAAGTCCCTGGTCTGGGTGACGCTTTGGTTTTGCGTGCACTCATTATCCACTGGGGAGACTTCCAGCATGCGGCTGAAGGTTATGGACCGCCAGATGCTTCTGGCATTGAATGATAGCAGCATCAAGGCGGGGCACAAGCATGCGCTAGCGCATGCCCAAACGGCCCCAACGGCAGAGGGACGCTACTGGGTCAGCTCACACCTGGAGCGTAACGGCGGCGGGGAGGCCGAGGTCTGTGCATGCGTGGTGCTGGACCTCCAGAAGACGCTGGCCGCCTGGCTGGACATGACCAAGGAAGCCTTCGATGCGATCCCCTACCGTGAAGTGGACCTGATCGAGTGGGAAACGGTGGTGTGCGTGGGGGACATCCCGCCGCTGCCGCACTAGCGCGTCCATTACCCCCATCGCTGGGCAGGGTTATGAGACGCGGGCAGGGAGACCTGCCCCTACGAGAGTACCCCCGGGTCGGCTCTTCCAGCGCATGCAGGAAAAGACATGGTGTAGGAGCGAGGTCTCCTCGCCCGTTTCCTGGCGCCGCCTTGCCGCGGCTTACCGGTATGGACAACTGAAGCCCTGGAGTATACCCCGCGTGGCCTGGCTCTTTGCAGAACGCCTGTTTTAGCGTACACTCGTACCAGTCAGCACGCATGTTCCTGTGAGACGCCCTGTGCCACCCGTCCCCCACGCTAACCGTACCGGCTACGCAAGCCCGCCACTGCACTGGGGCAAGGCCCCGCGCTGGCTTTTCCAGCGTATGGTCAGGCTGGCGCGGGAGATGACCCTGGCAATCGTGGAAGACCAGGGTCCCGAGGCTATGCTGGGCCGCCTCAGCGAGCCTGCCTGGTTCCAGGCCTTCGGATGCGTCCTGGGGTTCGACTGGCACAGCAGCGGTGTCACCACCACCGCCTGCGGAGCACTGAAGGAGGGGCTGCGCGGCCTAGAGAAGGAGGCCGGCCTGTACGTGGCAGGCGGCAAGGGCGCGGTCTCCCGCAAGACGCCGTCCGAAATCACTCTTGCCGGTGAGGCCTTGGGCCAGGACCTGTCTAACCTCGTCTACGCCAGCCGTATGGCCGCCAAGGTGGACAGCTCGGCGCTTCAGGACGGCTACCAGGTGTACCATCATTCCTTCTTCTTCACCGTCTCAGGAAAGTGGGCAGTGGTGCAGCAGGGGATGAACGAAGAGAGTGGGTACGCCCGCCGCTATCACTGGCTGGGCGAGCGCGTCGCCAGCTTTGTCGAAGAGCCGCACTCCGCCGTATGCTGCGACTCCACCGGCGCGGTCCTGAACCTGGTGGCCAGCGAGAGCCGGGAATCCCGCCAGACAATCGCCCACATCGCCACCGAGGAAAGACCTGAAGCGGTAATCGCGGACCTGCACCCCCTGGAGACCGTCACGTTGCCCCACCGGCACCACGTGGCCGCCGAAGACATCCGCCCGGAGCACCTGGCCCGCACCCTGGCTGCCACGTACGAGCAGAAGCCCGCCGGCTTTGAGGGCGTGCTGGCCATGCCTGGAGTAGGGGCGAAGACGCTTCGCGCTCTGAGTCTCGTGGCCTAGCTTGTCTACGGCGCGCCGGCAAGTGTGCGCGACCCGGCCCTGTACAGTTTCGCCCACGGCGGCAAAGACGGCTACCCCTACCCCGTGGACCGCAAGACCTACGACGGCTCCATCGCCTATCTCTCTGACACGCTGCGGCGGGCCAAGGTTGGCGACAAGGAGAAGCTGGACGGGTTGCGCAGGCTGGAAGCCTTCTGGCGCGATGAAAAGGGTCACAGCCCCTCCAGTAGTGTTTGGTAAGCAGACGAGGAGCTTGCGGAAAGCATCCCTCGTGTAGAAGAGCGTTGCAGAAAAGCCCCCATAGTTCTTGACCACCAGGGAAGGGCGCAGTATACTGACCAGGTTAGCCTGGTCAAGACCAGGATAATTAGCGTTAGTTGCTGAGGTACTGGGACTGAGTCCTGGCCGCAGGCGGTTAGCAGCCACGCCCGAGTGGCGCAATGGCAGCGCAGCCGATTTGTAATCGGCAGGTTGGTGGGTTCGACTCCCCTCTCGGGCTTTGTCTCCCCGCAAGGGACGCCCATGGAGAGCCGCCCGTCTATCGGAGGGCCGGCGCGATTCCCTACAGGTCCCGCAAAGGCGGCGTAGCTTTGTGGGCCGTGGGGTGTTATGATACTGTGGCGTTTTTCGGAGGGGTGGGCGAGTGGCTAATACCACCAGACTGTAAATCTGGCGCCCGGAAGGGCTTCGTAGGTTCGAATCCTACCCCCTCCACCACCCTGCAA
>JACQUI010000333.1 GCA_016210395.1 Chloroflexota bacterium
ATTGGAAGCGAGAAGCATTTGACCACCTCGCTCTAGAATGACAGTGTAGGCGGCCCCTTGGCTCCGAACATCGAAAGACCCTGGTTCATGAAGCCGGCCCTGGATACCGGGCGGCGAGGACCATCGCATCGTCGTTGCCGGTCCTGTGCGAGGCGATGATGTAGTCCGCCAGCTCCTGAGGCGTCCGGCCCTGGCGCATCCCATCGGCGTACCCCATACGAATACCGTCGGTCGTCATCACCAGCACGTCGCCGCCGGAGAGAGGGTAGGCTTCAGACCGCAAGGCGGGAAGCGACGTGCCCAACAGGCCGGGATGAAGCGCCAGCCAGTGACGGCGCGGCGCAGAGGAGTCCGGGCTGTGACGCAGGATGACCCCGCCCACGTTGCCTACGCCGAGCCACGTCATGAGACTTCGCCTGGTATCTATGCGGGCGGCGCTCATGACCACGCCCCTGAACCCCGTTTGCGCGCGGTGCACCTCGGCAAACAGCCGTTCCAAAGGGTCCTGGGGGCGGCTCTCCATGACCATCGCCGCTTGCTCCGCCGCTTCATACGCCAGCCGGCCGTGGCCGAGCCCGTCAATCACGGCCATGAGCAGGCCATCGGGCAGATCCCGGACGACCCACCGGTCGCCCAGGCGCGTTTCCCCAGGGCACACGAAGCTCGCCATGCCTAGGAGCACTGACGGTGACTCACCTTCTCCACTTGGCCACCGTGACTGTGGTCCCGTTTCCTAACGCCGTCTGAATGTCGAACTCGTCCATGAGCCGGCGCACCCCGGAGAGGCCCATGCCCAAGCCGCCCGCAGTAGAGAACCCGCCGCGGACCGCCCGGTCAACGTCCGCGATTCCCGGCCCTTTGTCCTTGGCGATGATGATGATCCGCTCGCGGCGGCCGTCGGTAACCGCGCGTAGGGTCATTTCCCCCATTTTCGCATGGACGATCAGGTTGCGCGCCAGCTCAGAGATGGCGGTGGCGATGATGGTGATGTCCGTGGAGGAGAATCCCATGTCCGCTGCCATGGCTTTGCCGCGCCGACGCGCCTCGACAATATCAGTCGCAGAATTGATTTTGAGCTCGACGAGTACATCAATCGCCATGCGTTATATGCGCAGCAGGTTGGCCCGCGCTTTTCCAATCCTGCTAGTTAGATAGAATAGGCCCTCTTCCAGGTCCAACGCAGTCGCCACGCCCTCCAGGGTGAGGCCAAGGCGGACCATGGTCAACGCCACCTCCGGCTGTATGCCGACGATCACCGTCCGCGCCCCACGGAGGTGAATCATGTGGGCCATGTTGCGCAGCGTCAGCGTTGCAAAGGAGTCTATGACGTCCAACGCTGTGACATCCACCACGACGCCCGCCGAGCGGTGGACGCCCACGCGTTCAACCAGCTCATTGCGGAGCTTGACGAAGTCCTCGTCAGTGAGAGCGGACTGAATGCTGACGATGAGATACCGCCCCTGCTTGAGTATCGGGACGTCCATGCTTACTGCCCCGTTGTTTCGCTAGTCTCGTCCTCAGGAAACACCATGTCGCCGGAACTCGTCACCTTGTATCCCAGCAATCGCTCCGCTTCCTCAATACCCTCCTGCAGGTCTCCAAGGGTGTGCAGGCGGCCAAAGTCCACGCCAATGTTCACCAACGTCTGCGCAATCTCAGGCGATATGCCCGTGACAATCACAACTGCGCCAAGCAAACGGCACGCATCCACTGTCTGCACCAGGTGGTTGGCGACGTAGCTATCCATCATGGCGACGCCGGTGATGTCTATGACCACCACCCTGGCCCGGTTCACGCGTATTGCCCTGAGCAACTGCTCGGTGATCTGGCGGGCCCGCTGGGAGTCTATGACGCCGATGATAGGCAGAATGAGCAAGCGTTCCCGGACTTGCAACACAGGCGTCGAGAGCTCGCGGATGGCCTCCTGCTGCTCCCGGATGACGCGCTCGCGCTCCTGTACGAACCCCACGGCCACCGTTATGGTGATCTCATTGACGGCTGCCACCAACGCGCCAATGTGGTCTTCCAGCAGTTCAACAGAGCCTACGTGTGAGACTCTGGTCGCCCGTGTCAGCACGTCCCGCAAGTGAAGCACCAGACCCATTGCCTCTTTGATATCAACGCCCCTGGGAATGAGCCGCTCCGAGAGGTTTTGGGAATAGGCCTGGACGCCTGACAGGTCTCCAGTTTTCAAGGCATCCAGGTACTGGTCATAGATGGCCCTGGTCTCGTTTTCGGTCTCATCACGAGACAGGGCTGTCAGCAGGTTATCGTCCAAAACGCGCTTCGCCCACTCGGCGCGAAGCTCGTCCTTCTCCCGCTGGAACTGCTCCACCAGATCCGCAACAACCTGCCGGGCTTCCCTGGTCCGCGACGACGCCTGCCGAGGTTGGGCGGGGGAATTGCCCGCGGCGGCGTTCTGACCCCTGTCCCTCTGCTCCATCATACGTGCGCCTCCGTGTCTCCGTGCTGCACATTGTAGGGTGTTGTTGGCATCCAGCGCCAGGAGGAATGAAAACAGCTCCTTGGCTGTCCCTTCCCCCTTGACAGGGGAAGGAAGCTATTTTCATAGGAATCGTCCATGCCCATTGGCATGGGCGCCCGCGCGGATGAAAACGCAGGCTTCCCCTGGTGGCAGACGCTTCTGTTCCCACCCGCTCGCCCTGGGGCGCAAGCCTTGCGCCCCTACAGGGACACCCCTACCAGCCCCCGGCAGGGAACGCGGTTCCCTGGCGCTCTCCAAGGTCTCCCAATCCGGCCGCCTAAGACCTCTCCCTCTGTCCCTCTTTTGCGAGGAGAGGGACGCACCGTGTCTGCAGCCTCCTATTCCCCCTTCCCGTGCGGGAAGAGGGTCAGGGGGTTAGGTCTCACGCCGTAGGGGTGGGCGCCACAACACGGAGAGCGCCGCCGATACCCTTGCCGCGCCCGCCGCCGGCCAGCAACTGCTCCGCCTCTTCCACGCCGCTCTGAAGGTCGCCAAGGACGGTGATGCCTTCCAGCAGGATACCATTCTCCACCAGGGAACGGGTGAATTCGCTGGACATACCCGTGAGAATCACCACCGCGCCAAGGAGCTGCGCGCTCTTGAAGATGCGCGTGACCTCCCGGGCGACGGCAAGGTCAAGGTACGGCACCCCTGTCAGGTCAACAACGACCACCTTTGCCCTGTGGGAGCGGATCGCCTCCAGCAACTGCCTGCTTAGTTGCTGGACTCGTGGCGCGTCCAGCACGCCAATCAGGGGAGCAAGGAGAAGATGGGTGCGGACCGGCAGCACGGGCGTGGACAGCTCCACGATGAGATCCCTGGCCTTGCTCAATGCCTCTTCCGCCTGCTTCCGAGGCGTGATGTCAATGACGTAGCCGATAGAGAAGCGGCCCTCCTCCATGTCTACGTGCGTGAGGCTGATATCCGCAGGAAACTCGCTGCCATCCTTCCGCCTGCCCACCAGGGGTATGTCTAGGCCCATGGGCCTGATGTGCGGCGAATCGAAGAACTTGCCGCGTTGCCTGGAATGCGTGTCCCGGAACCGCTCCGGCATCAGCAGCTCCAGTGGTTGCCCCAGCAGCTCTTCACGGCTGTACCCGAACAGCCGCTCCAGGGCGTGGTTGACCAGGGCGATCTTGCCATTCTTGTCTACCGTGACAATGCCTTCGGGCGCGGCCTCCAGCAACATGCGGTTCCGGGCCTCGCTGCGGCGAAGCGACTCTTCAGCTTGCCTGCGCGCCGTGACATCCCGGGCGACGCCCTCGACGGCCAGGGCGCTGCCGTTCTCGTCCCGAATATAGGAGAACGTTGCCTCTACCCAGATCATCTGGCCGTCTTTGCGGACCCATCGCGACAAAAAGGGGCTGTCCAGGGATCCCGGGCTCTGAAGCTCGCGCTCCACGATTGGCCTGTCGTCTGAGTGGACGATGTCCACCAACACGGAAGGATTGGCGTAGAAGTCCTTAGGATTGTATCCGACTACACGTTCAACAGAAGGGCTGACGTACTCGAAGCGCAGGGATGGCGTCAGCAGGGCGTAGAAGAGCACGTCCTGCATGTGCTCGGCAAGCTCTCTGAACTGCTTTTCAGACGCAATGAAGGCTTCCTCAGCGCTGGAACGGCCTTCCCCGTATTCACCATGCTTGCGCCCCTGCGCCAGCGTTCCGAGGTCCTTTTCCTTGTCGGACATCCTTTTCCCCCAAGATCGTCTTATTCCTGACCCGTTCAAAGGTGGGGCGCCACGCCCTGTCCTGGCTGCTCCAGCCATGCTGGGTGTGCAGAAGCCGCCGGGCCGGCGGCTGGCCCATGCACGCGTCAGCGACGGTGGCCCGGCAGTTGCCTTTCACGCGCCAACACCCGCGTGTATGACGGGGGTGTAACGGGTTTGTTACCCGCCGGACGGCCCTAGCAGATGCCTTTCATGCACCAACTCTTGCTGCATTCACGTCAAAGACTGCGCCGGCTGAGCCTGCAGCAGCCGACGGCGTCCATTATGCAACCCCCCGCTGGGCCCTGGCAATTGCTGCGCGGTTTCGCCGCGCTTTGGGTTGTGGTTCCGAGCACTATTGTCTCCGCTGATCCGCGCCAATCCGCCTTCCCGGCAGGGGTGGCTCGCCGAGAGGCGCTGGCGTGTCCTATTGTCATTGCTACGAAAATGCACTCGGCGCCCTATTATGAGCAGTGGCCTAACTGTCATCCTGAGCGAGGCGGTCAAACGCGGCTTGCCGTTCTCAGCGACTGCCGCAGTGAAGGATCACTCATCAGCCTTGCCATGACGCAAAGGGCTGCGGCAGCAGCCCGCGTCCCTCCATGCCGAACAGCTTTTCATCCTTCCAAAGCAAGGTGGTCAACCGACCCTTCGTGGTTCGACAGGCTCACCCCGAACGGCACTGCCAGAGACCCTAGTCCCTCCCGTGCCGCAGCGCCCGCCCGGGCGTGGCGCCGGTGTGCGCGCCGTTGTCCACCACCACCTTGCCGTTGACGATGACGTAGGGAATGCCGATCGGGAACTGCTTCGGCTCCCAGCGCGTGGCCGGCGCTTTCACCG
>JACQUI010000334.1 GCA_016210395.1 Chloroflexota bacterium
GTCTGGAACGGCCATGCCAGCATCTTTGCCAGCAAGACAACGACCCACCAGAGACCGCGCAGCGCCGCCTGCGATGGGACCATGGACGCCACAGCAACGGCCTTCACGCCGCGCCAAAGCTGGCGGAGCGGCCAGGTCACCAGCGGCCACAAGAAACGTCCCAGCCGTCGCAAGGCATGGAACATCGCTGTCACGATCGGCCAGGCCGCCTGGGCTACGTCCACTACCGCGCGCCACACGCGCCTGGCGCTCATGGACGCGGCGCGCCTCAGCAACGCGGCAAACCCGGCCGATCCCTTGATGGCCTTCCCGGCCGCCACACGCGCCGAACGTTCCAAGGCCGTTAGCCCGTGGTCTATGGCAACGAATGCGGGGGAAACCTGCGAGGGGGTCACCCTGGCGAGGACCAGGAGCAGCACCCGCTTTGCCGTGCAGAAGGCAGCGGCGGCGTATAGCAACTGCCAGGCGCGCAGATTCCGTACGACGACCTCAGCGCCAGCCTGGCTGGTCACCTCCCGGTACACGAGCTGACGCTCCACGATGGGGAGCGCCGCGAGTATAAGGAGGCTGCCGATGAACGCCACAAGAGCAACCCAGTGCCTGGGCCGAACTCCATTGGGGCGGGATACGTCCGTTGCGTCCGATTTCATTGCCGTTCCCTCCGCTGGATTTCAAGGTGCGACGCAAGCGTAGCAATCGCAACGAAGAAGGGTATGCGGAATGGGTTGCAGGGGACTTGCGGAACAGGTGCGGCGGCTTGCACCGCGCTGCGCCCTTGCCACCCTACGGGCCCAGGCCTTTCATTTCGTCCTGCACCGCCTTGGCCTAGGCGATGGCCGCCCGCAGGCGCCCAATTACCGTTTCAGCGTTCTGCCCCGAGTACCGCGTTCGTACGTCTACAGTCCCTTGTAGTTGATAAACTGTTTGAGCACCGTTTCCGTGTGCACAAGGTCCTTTGCGTCCTCCATAACCTGCCGTATAGGCTTGTAGGCAAAGGGGGCTTCGTCAAGGAGGGCTTGGGCGTCCCTGTCGTTCCAGGTAATGCCCTGCATCTGCGCCTTGAACTCCTCAAGGCTCAAGTCGCGCTTGGCCTTGCCTCTCGCCATCATGCGGCCGGCGCCGTGGGGCGACGAGCAATAGGATTCCCGATTGCCCAAACCGGTCACAATGTGGGTTTCTGCCCCCATCGAACCAGGGATGATGCCCCATTTCCCTGGCTCGGCGTTGATTGCTCCTTTGCGGGACAGCCACGTGCCGTCCGGCTGCTTCTCGGTGTAGTTGTGGTGGCAGTGCACTGTGGCAAGGACGTTGAAGCTCGCTTCCGAGGCCAGCGCCTCTTGCATCTGGCGCATCATCTCCTCCCGCTGCGCCCAGGCGTACCGCTGCGCCCAGAGCATGTCCAAAACGTATTCCTCAAATGGCTCCGTCCCCTGCTGCAAATAGCTGAGGTCGCGGTGTTCTACGCCGACGCCCTGGTCTTTGCACAACGCTGCCGCGCGCTTGATATGCCACATGGCGAGTTCGTTGCCTATCCCCCGGCTCCCGCTGTGCACTATCATCCACACCTCTCCGTTCAGGTCCTGGCAGACTTCAGCGAAATGGTTGCCCGAACCAAGGGTCCCGAACTGCTGATGGCCCTTTTCTATCAGTTTTGGCGTTGCGTCTACAGGGTCCCCGTTGTCCCCAAAGAAACGATGGGCAGCCTCCACCGTTTCGGGTTGCCCCTTCCCCACACCGGCGGGAATCCGCTCGCGGATCTGGCCAAGGATTCGGCGCGCCATGTCTTCGGTGATGAGCCCGCGCCGGAGGTCGGTGTGGACTGCGATCATGCCGCAGCCCAGGTCTACTCCGACGGCGGCGGGAATAATGCCGCCCTTCTGCGGGATGACGCTTCCTACCGTCGCGCCGATGCCAAGGTGGGCATCGGGCATGAGGGCCAGGTGGCCGGCCACGATGTCAGAGCGGCTGATCATCTCGGCCTGCATCTGCGTGGCGGGGTCAAGGATGGACGCCCAGGACTTGACCAATCCTTCTTTGCCTCCGTGTCTGGTCTGGAACTCAGCATGCATATCTCAATCCCTCCTCAGGCAGAGCGCCTCCTGCTCCACAACGTTTATAGCCCCAGCCCCTTCATTTCGTCCTGCACGGCCTTGGCCTGGGCGATGGCCGCCTTCAGGCGCTCCATCACCTGCTGTGCGTTTTGCTCTGAGCGGCGGGCCTGGATATCGGCCAGGTCCAGGCGGGTATCGCTCAAGGCAGTCGAGCACTGGTCACACCCATCAAACAGGCGTTCGAGGCCGAGCTGCTGGTTCTCCAGGTGTTTCAAGAGCCGCAGGCGGCGTGCCCGCCGGTCCTCGGCCATACGTCGCCGCTCAGCTTTCTGGGGGTCGCCCTCCAGGGAGGCTATCTCTCTTTCCGCCTCTTCCAGCTCAGCCTTGAGCTGTTCGGCGTTGGTGTCCTGAATGGCCTGAGCAAGGGTAAGCGCGCCGCTGAGAGCGCCCAAGCCCTCCCAAAAGGCCTGTTGCACCAGGGCCGGCGCCTGGGCTAGGGCGAGGGGGTCGGTGTCCTTCTTCTGGGCGAGAAGCGGCTGCAAAAGGTCGTGCTCCGCGGCGAGCTTCCGGAGCTCCTTGATGCCCTCCGCCGACTTCAGACCGGCGAAGCCCGCCTCCAGGACCTTCTTGAGCCGCTCGGTCTCGGACGCCGCGTCGGACTGCGTGAGACGCATCATCTCATCCAGGGCGTCTTCGCTTTCACGGGCCAGTTGGACGGCCAGGGCCTCCCGCTCGGTACGGCCCAGGCCCAGATAGCCATCGAGGAGCCGCTGCATCCCCTGCAGGTCGCGCAGAAGTGTGTCCTCCATGGCGCGCTCCACCTCTCCGGGAGCAACGGCCGACCGCACGGCGGCGAAGTACTGGGCAACCATGGCGCAGGCATTCGCTACCGCCTGGGCAAGGAGCTCCTGGCGGCCGGCCTTCCGCACGATGACCTCGTAGCGCACGACAATGGACGCCAGGGTGTCCGTGAGGGCGGCAAAGCCCTCCCGGGCTTTCTGAGACGGGAGGTCATCCTGGGGAAACCGCTTGCTCGTAGCGGCAAGCAGGGCGGTGCGCCGGCCTTGGGGGTCGGCCCTGTTCATCAAGGCCAGTCCCGCAGCACAAAAAAGGGGCACGCCAGCCCACAGGGCAGCAAGCCAAAGGTCCGTGAAGTATAGAACAATAGGGGCCGCCCCCACCAACCCTATGAACAGCAAGGCTCCAAGGAAGCCATTCCGGAGCATTTGCCGCGTGAGCTCTCTGCCCTGCTCCCGCTGCAGCGCTTCCAACTGGTCTCTTGCGTCAGGCATGGCGTGGTCCTTCTTCAGATAGTAGGGAAGTGGCTCCCCGCGCCCGTAGGGGCGACGCATGCGTCCCCTACGGGCGCGCGAAACGCGGGCCTGGCCCTGTAGATCAAACCGATCCCGGCGCCAGCCATGTCCCATCCCCTACGGCGCCCTCGAGAGGGCGCAACAACGACTACCCAGGAAAGCGGGTCCCCGCCTCTGTCTAGAAGTACCAGACGATCTCCTTGTACGCAGCCTCGATATCCTGGGGGTTGGACTTCGTTGCCTTGCCGTGGGCCCCAGTAGCAATCTTGTTCAGCACGTCCATGTTCGCCTCGCCTATGCCGATGGAGTAGATCTGGACGCTGGCGGGGTTCTTTTCGTCGGGAGCGAGGCGCGCCTGCAACTGGGGCAGCGTCTTGGTCCCCCCGTTGTTCTCGCCGTCGGTCAGGACCACGATGCCGTACCGCTCCGTGTTCCCGTTCATCGCGCGCCTGGCCTGCAGCAGGTCATAGGCGTAGTAAACCGTATCGTACAGGGCGGTCCCGCCACCCGCGGCGGTAGCCCTAATGTCCTGTTGAAGCTGCTCGCCGATCTGTGACTTCAGCCCCTGGTCGCCGTAGTAGGTCTTGTCATCGAAGGGCATCCACATCAGCCAGTCGTCCATGTCCATCATCCCAACGAATGTCCGGGCCCCACTGACCGCCTGGGTGATGCGCTCGCCGCTCATGCTCCCGGACTTATCGAAGACGATCACCACTGCGGCGTGCTTCTTGACCTTATGCCAGACCGCAACGACCTGGTCGAAGGTCAGGGCGTCGGGGACATCCACCGCCACAAGCGTAGCGTCCGGGTTCGCACCGTAGGACAGATCTATAGGGGCGCCCAGCTTGGCCGAGGGGTCCGCCGGCCGCAGGTTGAGCTCCATGGCCTTCGCCTGCATCTCTGCGCTCAGCAGGTATTCGCGGAAGAGCTCCGCCGCCTTCAACTGCTCCGGCGTGACCCAGGGGGCGGCGTCCAGTATCCCGAAGGGGTGTTTGGAGACCACCGTGCCGTCCTGGGGGTAGGCGGAGACCAATGGCTCGCGCAGCTTGCCCTGGTTCTCGATGTTGAACTTGATCACGTCCGGCTCGTTGGTGGTCTGGCCGTCCAGGTACTCCGGCCCGCCGGTCTTGAGCTTTTCCAGCAGCCAGCCGCTCTTCTTGCCGCTGTGGACCTTGGCCTTGTCCATCGCGCCGATCATCTGGCCGCAGCCGTTGTCCGGTTCGACGTCCGCCACGGTCAGGCCCGTGGTCTTCTGCAGTCCGGCCATGCACAGCAGGATTGCGGTGAGCGTGCCGGAGTTGGACTCGCCCACGTAGCCGTAGCCGATCTTGAACGCGCCCCAATCTGGGTGGCCGTACGCGCCCCAACCCGCGGGGTCCGAGGCCAGGTCCCGGAAGCGCTGCCACGTGCAGTCTTTGGTGGGTGTGGGCCAGCAGCCCAGCGCCCTGGCCCGCGACTCCCACAAGGCAAAGACCACCGGCACGCGGACAAGCGTCGCGGGCGGCTGGGTCATGATGTCCTGGCGGTGGCTTGCGCGCCAGTCGCTGTTCAGGCCTTCCAGCCACGACTCCTCCGAGGGCGAGGCCACCACGGGCCGGATGGCCTTGGGGTCACCGTCCGGCAGCTGGATGTCTTTGACCATCGTCCCGGAGCGGTAGTGGTCGAAGACGCCCGGGTCGATCTCCTCCTTGAGGAACTCCACGACCACAGGTTTGCCGTCCACCTGCCAGCGCCTGTCGTTCTTCGAGGCCTCGTTGAAGCCGGCCTTCGCCGCCTCCATCCAGGCCTTTTTGGTGCTGGAGCTGGCGACCGGCAGCTTGACGATCCCAGGCGTGACAGTCGGTGTAGGCGTGGGGGGACAATCTGCGCCTTCGCAAGGTGGCGGGGGCGGCGTTGGTCGCATGAGAGTGAAGGCAACGATCCCCACCAGCACGACCACAGCTGCGCCGAGCCAAAGAAGGTTTTTGTTCATGATCTGCTCCTAGTACCACCAATAGATTGTGGGCCGGCTCCGGGCTTCAGGAGATGAAGGAGCCACGCTGCGCTGCTCGACATACTTCTGGTCGAGGCCCAATTCCAGCGCCTTGTCCTTGTCGGTTTGTGCCTGCGCCCTCAAGGGCTCTTTCGCCGCGAGATAGGGCGGCATACGCCTTCCCTCTCCCCAGGTAGCCCTCAATGTCCTCGGGCGATAGAAGAAGCAGCATGTCGAAGTCCCCAACAGCCTTAATGAACTCCCCCTGCTGAAGGTACTGGTCGCCTCGGCTACGGAACGCAGACCCATTTTGGGGATTGGCGTTGATGACCGCAGTACAATGCGCAATAGTTATGCATTCGCTCGTTGGCATCGGCGTTCGCAATACGTAAACGACCAGTATGGCGATGCCTATCACCAGGCAAATCTCTGCTTTGAGGCGCAGGCGGCGCCTGATTCCCGCTCCAGCCGTGGCAGCAACACGGGTAGTATTTGAGTCGTCTTGTTGAAAGGTTCCCGTTCCCATAGCAACTCCTGCCATTCCCGACCCCGTCGACAACCGAGCGAGGCCGCATCAAGTCAACGAGTGGCACTAAGTGGGGTTGGCGCGACCACTTTGGTGCAACCAAGGAGCAGGCTCACCCCAGAAGTATTGGTGGAAAGGTGACCACTGCCATACAGTCTTCCGCTCCTTTGGGCAAGCAATCCCTTCCTCTTGCAGTCCAGGTCTATTCAGCTTCAAAACTCTGGATCCTGATAGCTGCCGACGTAGCTTGCCTTTGACAACGTCAGGATCGTTGCCTCTGCCGAACCCCATAGAATGAGGAGGGTTAGAAGCACTGCCACGTCATCAAAATGCAACTCTACAGGCATCGCCGCTAATTCCACCGGGACTTCAACGGACCATCTCTCGCCCGTGGAAGATGCCAGATGACCTCGCAATACGCCTCTGGCGTTGACGCCAGGGCTAGGTGGCATTCTGACGAGGACCTGAACGCGATACCGACCATTCCCTTCTCTTGCGACCGTCCAAGGAAGCTCTGTGACAACTGTTCCCTCGTTGAGCCTCAGAAAGAAGCCTTCTGAAGCTGCTTCGTCCGGCGCGAAATCAACGACCCGGTAGAGGGTAACTGCGCCGCGTGCCTGCCTTCCACTTCCAGGCTGGCGCCTTTCTCATCTTGTATGAAGAGAGGCCTTTCTTCGCCTTCACACGCGACCGCCAGGGTGAGTGCACCAGTCAGCAGGAACATCTTCAAGAAAACTGGAACCTTTGCTAGATGGCCCACGGTACCCTCCTTTGCTCGGTGTTGGGCGAGCACCCACACCGTAGCAGGAGGGTTTGCCGATGGCGCGCAGGATTCGTTGCGCTTCCCTTGCAAACCGCTTGCAGCTTCACCGCCGCTGGTACGCCTCCA
>JACQUI010000341.1 GCA_016210395.1 Chloroflexota bacterium
AGACGTCTTGGATGTTGATGTCCTTGCCGCGCCAGACGCCGGGCAGGATGGACCCGCCGTAGACGAAGACGGCGGGGATGTTCAGCCGGGCGATGGCCATCATGCAGCCGGGCATGTTCTTGTCGCAGCCGGCCACGGTGACCAGGCCGTCGAACCATTCGCCGCGCGCCACAAGCTCGATGGAGTCGGCGATGACCTCGCGGCTGACCAGGGAGGTCTTCATGCCGTCGGTGCCCATGGAGATGCCGTCGCTGACGGTAATGGTGCCGAACTCAAAGGGCGTGCCGCGCGCGGAGCGGACGCCGTCCTTGACCTTGGCGGCCAGGCGGCCCAGGTGGAAGTTGCAGGGAGTGACCTCGCTGCCCAGGTTGGCGACGCCGACGAAGGGCCGCGCGAGGGCGTCGTCGTCCAGGCCCACGGCCCGGAGCATGGCGCGGGCAGGTGCGCGTTCCGGCCCCTGGGTGATGGTGCGGCTCTTGTGCTTGGCGTCGAATGGCTGGCGGGTGGTCATGAGGTTGCCTTTCGTAGTGAGATTCGCATTGGAATGCGGCCATTATACCTGGAGCCGGCGACCGACTCAAAGCGCGAGTCCGTTGTGTGCAAAGAGGGCGGCAGCCGTAGGCAACGCTGGGTTGGGCAGGAGAGGTCATCAAGACAGAGACCTTCACCCTCACCCGCCTCGACTCCATCGGGGCAGCCTCTCTTACAGGAGGTACCATGGGCGAGTTCTGGGATGATTTGTTCTGGCGGCGTGGCCCAGGTTGGCGCTAGCTGGGAATTGGTTTCTTTTCTGAAGAAACAATTCCCATGTCAGTGGCGACACGTGACAGAGGCGTCTTTGGGGGGGCAAGGACGGAGAGAAGAACGGAGGGGACCTGCATTCGTTTTGGCGACCTGGGCTAGATTGGGGTGCTAGCTGGATTCGTCCTATTTTTTGGGGAAACGAATCCGAGATTCGTCGTGTGGCGCGCCCGACGGCCGTGGGCGAGTACAAGGACTTCGATGAGGTTGGGGCGTGCGTCCCGGTTTTGTTCATGGGACGAGGGTAGCAGGCAGGGGGAGGGATGGGGAAGGGGCGCGTGGCAGGGAGAGAGATGCAGTGGCGCCGCGCCTAGCGTGGGGCCTTCCCTGCGGTGGACGCCGACGCCTGGCCCTCGGGAGCCGGGGCGGGCAGGGCAGGGAGGGTGAAGAAGAAGGTGGTGCCGTGGTCTAGCTCGCTTTCCAGCCAGATGTCGCCGCGCATCATCTCCACCAGCTCCTTGACGATGTAGAGGCCGAGGCCCGTGCCGCGAATGCCCTGCGTCTCGGGCCGGTTGATGCGATGGAACATGGTGAACAGGCGCTCTTTGTCTTCCGGGGCGATGCCCATTCCCCGGTCCTGGATGCTCACGACCACCTGTTTGACCGCCACCTGGTATTGCGCGCCTATGGTGATGGGGCCACCCTTTGGGGTGTATTTGATGGCGTTGTCCAGCAGGTTCGCGATGACCTGGGTGAGCTTCGCTTGGTCCGCCGCCACCAGAGGCAGGTCTGAAGGTATCTGAAGCCGCACGGGATGACGCCCGGTACTGTTGCGTACGAGGGATATGCCGTCCACCACCTGCCGGAGGTCCAGCGGCTCGATGTCTATCTTCAGGCGACCCGACTGGATGCGCGAGATGTTGAGCAGGTCTTCCACTATGAAGGCCAGCCGCTGGATGTCCCTGTGGATGAAGAGCAGCCATTCTCTCCTGGTCTCCGGCGGGGGGTCGCGGGAGAGGAGCAGCTCGGAGAAGCCAAGTATCGTGGTCATGGGCGTGCGCAACTCGTGAGACGCTATGGAGACGAAGTCGTCCCTCCGGCGCTGGAGGTCCCGCTCCTGGGTAATGTCCCTGACCAGAATGCCGGTCATGCGCTGGCCCTCTTCTCCTGCGATGGGGAAGACGGTGATGGCAAGCTCCTTGCGCTGAGGCGTGACAAGCGTGACTTCTATGCCGCGGGTGCCTTCCGGTGGCTGGCCGATGGAGGCGAGGAGGCTTTCCAGTTGCTGGGGCGTCTCGAAATCGGCTGCCTTGAAGCTCAGCACCTCTTCAATTGGTCTGCCCAGGGCCTGGTCAGCCTGGACGCCTGAAAGTGTTTCGGCTGCTTTGTTGCAGTAGAGGACCCGCCGGCTGGGGGCCAGGACGATCAGTCCTTCCGCCATGCTTTCCTGGATGGCCGCCAGGGTGCGACGCTCCTGGGCTACCTCGTCGTACAGGTCCACGTTGTCCAGCAGGACGCCGGCCAGCACAGTGAACAGGTTCAGAAGCCGCTCGTCATCCGCCGAGAACGCTTGCCCTCCTCGCTTGCCGTTCAGCTCAAAGACGCCCATCCCCTGGCTCTTGGTGCTGAACGTGGCCTGCAACGTTCCTTCCCCCGTGGCCGGCTCCGCGCCATCCAGCACGGCAGTCCACATTTCCTGGGACGGAGCGCCCGCGTGGGACTTGGCCGCGCCGTTCTTCCGGCTGACTTCCACCTGCTGCTGGCCGATGAACTGCTGCAACCGTTGCGCCTGGTCAGTTGAAAGGCCGGATGTGAAGAGCTTGTCGACCTCTCCGTAGGGGTTGCGCACTGCCAGGCAGAGCCGATGGGCATCCAGCAGCTCCCGTGCGACATCCACCAGGTTTTGCAGAGCGCGGTCGGGGTCTTCTTCCAACGCGAGGCGGCCCGCCGCTTCCCGAAGGGCCTCCAGGCGGCGGCGGCCACGCTCTAGCTGAGCGGTGATTTCTTCGTACAGGCCGGCGTTTTCCATGGCGATGGCCGCATGGTTGGCCACGGACTGCAGCACTCGCATGTCCTCGCGCGAGTAGGGGCCGGGGAGGTTCTTTTCTCCCAGCAACAGGACGGCAGTCAGCCCCTTTTTCCCCTTCAAGGGCACAAATACCCTGGCGTTCAGCGAAGTCCACACGTCCAGCTCTGATTTGGGCAAGGCTAGCCATTGGGGCAAGACCTGCAGGTCGCGGGCAACGGACGCCCTGTCTTGCTGTTGCAGCCAGTGCAGGATGGGACTGGTGGAGGCGACGACCAGGGGTGGGTCTCCTTGGTGGCTCAACCCGTGAGAGGCGCCCAAAACGAGCTTTCCGCCAAAGGGCTGCAACAGGCACGCCCACTTTGCATCCATTGCCAGGGTTGAGAGCCTGACCAGCGTTTCCGAGATGACCTTGAGGTCGGTGATCTCTTTTGTCTCTTGCGCAAACCGCTCGAAGGCGAGCAGGTAGTCGTACCGGTCCTGGAAGAAGATCCTGTCCACTACCGTCTGCACCTTGCCGTAGAACGGCTGGAGCGCCATGCCGATGAGGACCAGCATCACGATTTGCAGCCAGATGGGGAACGACAGGTCAAACATGGCCAGTGACTGGTTGAGCAGCAGGAACAGCCCCACGTACAGGGCGGCGACCACGCCGCCGATCAGCGTGAGGGCCACTCCTCTCCTGACCACCAGCCTGATATCGAAGAGGTGCTGGCGCACGATGGCGACACTGACCAGAAGGGCGAACAGGATATTCCCGACTATTCCGAGAGGGTAGACCGGGATGCCCACCACTGGCAAAAAATCGGTCGTTCCTCCCACCACGGATGCGATTAGTCCTGCAATGATGTAGCCAGTCCTGTTGCGCTCTTCGTCCGTGGCCGCGTGCGAGTAGCACTGACGCAAGTTCAGGAAGGCGGTGATCACCAGAACGTACAGATATGCGAGGTAGATGTAGAAAAAAGGCGCTACCTTGGGCGCGTAGCCATAGAACTTGTGCTGCATCTCAACGACCAGCAGGTTGAAGGGCACGAGCGCAATGATAGCGACGGCTGCAAGGTAGGCAGTAGGCAATACCCACCGCTTTGGGCGGATCCGGGAGTACAGGAAGGAGAAATGTAGAAAGAAGAGCGTTGCGCCGATGAAGGCCGGAAGGATTGTGCGTTCCCAGGAAAGCGCGTGTTCCAGGTCGGGGCTGCTGCGCATGAGGTAGACCGTCAGGCCCCATAAGGACATCGAGATGAGGAACAGGGAGAAGACCCGGTTTACCGGGTTACGGGGGCTGGAGCGCAGGACAGGATAGACCAGCAGCCCGTTGAGGGCGAAGGCCAGAAGCGGCAGGGCGAGATACACGTTCATGGGGCTGACACCTGCGCCGCGTGAGGGAAACGCATCAACGCTCCATCCAAGCCCAGGCAGCAAGCAGACACCCGGTTATCAGGAGTGCGCCCACCTCGAATCGAGAGTGGCCGAGGAAGCGAAAAGCGGCTGTCCTCGACCATAAGCATAATCCATTTCCGTCCCGTCTGCCTATACAGACCCCGCCACTTTGACATCCAGGATGGCCTTGACCTGGGCGTCCGGCGGATTGACCCTTGGCGGCCGTAGCTGAGAAAAGTCTGCTCCGTTGCGCACCATGTCGTCTGAGTAACGCTGGAACGTGCCAATGGGCAGCACCGTCACTTCGATGGGATGGGGCCCCAGCATGGAGTTGAGGTCGCGGTAAAAGGAGTCCGTCTTCATCAGACCGACGTGGATCGCCTCTGCAACGCCTGCGGGCGGGGTAGAGTCCTTGACTTCGATGTACAGGTGCAGTCCCGCCTTGCCGTTGGCCCGGTCCTTATTGATGAGCCAGCCGTTGTGCCGGACGCCGGCTTCCTCCAATGCCCGGCTGATGGACCGCTCGCCCAAGCGTGTGAAGCCGGCGACGTCAATGATGGAATCGCACCGGTCCACCAGAGTGACCTGCGGCAGCACGATGCCCGCATCGGGGTCACCTGCTGCTTCAACGCTTACGAGAAAGCCAACACGGTAGCGGACAAAGGGCATGCCGTGGAATGAGGTGACGACAAGCTCGTAGGTCCGGCCGGGCTGTATCTCATCCAGCAGCAGGGTCTGCGGAATGTAGGCAGGGTCTTTGCGAGACCTGACCCACGCCTCCTCGGGTATGAACTCCAGGAAAACAGAGTCGGGCACGAAGGTCATAGCAGCCTTCCGCCAGCTTTGCATGGCGATGATGCCCATCTCTGTAGACGCGAAAAACTCGAACGGGTAGTGGCCCCAGTACTGAGCGATCCGGTCGCGGTAGAGGTCGGTGTCCGTGCCCCAGCACAGGATTGCTTTGGTTGGCCAGAGGTCTTTGGGGAGCATCCGCCGCCCGTCCAGCCGGCTGCGCACTGCGGCCTGCAACAGGCGCAACACGACGTCCGGCCGCCAGATGTTGCCCGGGAGCCGCTTCTTGCCCGATGCCTCGGCGAAGCCCTCGCCCATCCTGACAAGTATGCTGCTCTTTGAGCCGATGACGTCCACGCCCACCCGTAAGGCTTCGTCAAAGCCGACCTTGATTTTCTCTTCGAAGCCGAGCTTCTCTCCTTTGTCTATGGGTATGACGGGGAAAAAAAGGTCGCGGTCATAGAGGCCATGGGCAACCAGCGCTGTCAGGTAGGGGGAGGGGGGGATGTGGAACAGCGTCCGGGGGCGCTTGGGCAATGCATAGTCGCCGCGCCGTTTGGCTGCGGCGAGCACGGCGCTGGCCACCGTGTGGTCCAGGAGGCGGTCAAAAGCGCGCTGCGTGTAGGGGATTTGCTTGAACGCGCCGCCGTCATCAGAGGTATGGGCCCAGGCAAAAGGGTGCTCCGGCAGGGAAGCCTCATCCCGGTCTTCAAAGATACGCCGGTACGCGCTGCTGGCGCTGAGGGGCACCCGCGCCCTGAACTGCTGTATGTCCCTGGGCGGCCGCCCGTGGAACACCTGCTCTCCAAGCGGGCAACCTACCAGGAGGTTGATCTGCTCCATCAGGAGCTGTTCTTGGATTTCCAAGAAAGAGTCGACAGAAAGATCGAGGAAGCCGCAGTAGCGGTTCCAGAGTTGCTGAGGGTCCCACTCCTCCTGTGTGTCCCGCCTTCCCAACATGTGCCGTGCACTGCCTCACTTATCACTACCAGTATCGTTAGATTAGCACATATCCGTAGCGCTGGCTTCTGTCCAGCTACTTGCTTTTGCGTGACAACTGCTGCCGTCTAGTACGCACCTGTGAAGACGGCTTCACCAGCAAAAGTTGTTCTGCCGTCAATGACCACTGGGACCATACAAGCAGTCCAGGCGCCGCTGGCATCTTCCATCTTTTCAAGCTTATTGGTGGCGCTGGTGACCTGCCAGGTGCCAATGTCGCACGCAGGGCCGGTGTAAATGTTGCCGGTCACTTCAGCCTCGAAGGCGACAGTGGCGGTTGATTTCTTGCCGCCGTCCAACGTCAGGACACCGGTTACATGACCATAGACGATGTTGGCGCTAGCGTCCACCCAGTACGTGAAACTCTCCTGGGCCACAATAGGACGGCCTATGAG
>JACQUI010000337.1 GCA_016210395.1 Chloroflexota bacterium
CCGTCCTGTTGGTGCCTATCGCCCTATTCTACTTCGCCTTTGTGCCGGGCCTCAGGCGGATGCGCTAGCACGCCACATCGCACTCGATGGGCTGCCGCGCATGCGATGGCTTCGCCCAGGCATGGGTTGCCAACGGCGCCTGAACCGCAAATGCCACAAACAGCATCAGAAACAAAAAGGCCAATTGGGGGAATAGGCGTGGAAGAAGACCTCTCCCTCTAGTCCCTCTCCTCAAAGGTGCCTTGCCCGATATTTGCCTTCATGCCAAGGAGGTTGCAAAGGGACCGCGTTCCCTGCCGGTGGCTGCTGGGGGAGTCCCCCAGCGCTCCTGGGCGGGTGGGAACAAACGACCTTTGCTGGCCGTGAATAGGCAAATACGCGGATTGTCGGGCAAGGCCCCTTAAACGAGAGGGACGCGCCGTGTCAGCACCCATATGTTGCCCCTTCCAGTTGCGGGAAGGGGCCAGGGGTTAGGTCTTGAGGAGAGGCGCCCGAAACCCATCGAAGCTGTTGATTCATTGACACCAAGGGGTAGAATGATTCTATGGTGCAGCTATGGGCCTTTCTGTTAGTACAGGGAGCTAAGCATACCTATGGATTCATCAACCCGGACATCCAGCGCCGCTGCTGTCGCCACGGAAGAACGCAGGCGATTCAATCTCACCACGTTCTCGTCTCTGCAGTACCGTGACTTCCGCTTCCTTTGGAGTTCCACCTTCTTCACCGCCGCCGGCAACTGGGTGCAGCAGATCACCATCGGGTGGCTTGTCTACGAGATGACCGGGTCTGCCCTGCTTACAGGGCTGGTCAGCGGCCTCAGGGCGGTGCCTTTCTTGTTCGTGGGGCCGCTCGCCGGCGTCCTAGCTGACAGACTCAATCGCAAGTACTTCCTCATCGCAACGGAGGTCTTCCTCTCCGCCTTGGGCCTCGGCTTCGCCATCTTGCTCACCACCGACTACCTTCAGGTCTGGCACATCCTTGCCTTCTCCATTCTGAGTGGGCTCGGCTGGTCAATCACCAACCCGCTACGCAACGTCATGGTGCCCAACGTTGTGCCGCGCCACGCCCTCATGAATGCCGTGGCGCTGAACTCCGCCGCCTTCAACCTGACCCGCATCGCCGGGCCGGCCGTAGGCGGCATCCTCATCGCAGCTTTTGGGCCGGCGACCAACTTCTTCATCCAGGCCATCAGCTACTTCATGGTCTCTGTCCTGGTGTGGTTCATCCGGTCGCCAATGAAAGCGCAGCCGGCAGCCGGCGGCAATGGCGGGGGTCATGGCGGCAGCCAGGGCAATAGGATGTTCAAGGACCTGGCCGAAGGGATTCGCTATGTTGCTCATGAGCCGACGACGTTGGCCCTTATCATTGTCGGCCTTATCCCCTCGATCTTCATGATGCCGTTCACCCAGTCCATGATGCCCGTTTTCACCAAAGACGTGCTCCACGTGGACTCCAGGGGCTTGGGACTGATCATGGCTTCCGCCGGAGCCGGAGCCTTCATCGGCACCATGGCAGTCGCCTCTTTGAGCCAGATCAAACGCAAGGGCCTCCTCTTGATTGCCGCTGCCTCCATCGCCGCGGTCACGCTGATGGTCTATTCCCAGGTGACATGGATTGTCATCGCCGTCCCCGTCATTGCTATCCAGGGGGGCTTCCAGATGGTGTACAACACCACCAACAACACCGTCCTCCAGATCATCACGCCCGACGAATACAGGGGACGGGTCATGAGCCTCTACATGCTTGACCACGGCTTCACCCCAGCAGGCGCATTCCTGGCGGGAGCGCTGGCACAGGCTTTTGGGGCGCCCACAGCGTTCCTATTCGGTGGGATCGTGACTCTTGTCCTGGTGCTGCTGCTTGCCACCAGGGCCAAGAAGCTCAAGAGCTTCACCGGCTAGCCCTGTCCGCAGAACGATAAGAGGCCAGGGCAAGGTGCCCTGGCCTCTTATTTTCCTCGGGAATGTTCCCCCACGTCCCCCGTCCACACATCGCTTTCACCAACACGTTTGAACCCCTCGCCGATGAGCAGCATCACACTAATAAATAGAGTCGTTTACACCAAAGAGTAGAGGGGTCCTGAGGCAAAGCCACAGGGCCTTTCTGTTAGCGAGGAAGCCAAGCTTACCTATGCATTCACCAATCTCACCAGCCAAACCCAACGTTGCGACTGAAGAGCGCAAACGATTCAATCTCACCACGTTCTCTTCCCTTCAATACAGGGACTTCCGTTTCCTTTGGGGTTCAACCTTCTTCACGGCGGCAGGCAACTGGATTCAACAGATCACCCTAGGGTGGCTCGTCTACCACCTGACGAGTTCCGCCTTCTTGACCGGGGCCATCAGTGGGGTGAGGGCCCTGCCTTTTCTCTTCGTAGGGCCCATCGCAGGTGTCATTGCCGACCGCGTGGACCGCAAGCTATTGCTCATCGTGAACCACGCGCTGTTGGGTCTTTTGGGACTCATCTTCGCCCTACTCATTGCCTTTGACCTCATCCAGGTGTGGCACATCTTTGTCTTTGGGTTCCTGAGCGGCGTCTTGTGGTCTATGAACAACCCCGTTCGCCAGACGTTGGTGCCGGCACTGGTCCCCAGGCAGGCGCTGATGAACGCCATCGCGCTAAACTCGGCCGCGTTCAACCTGACGCGTATGCTCGGGCCGGCCCTCGGCGGCCTGTTGATTGTTGCCTTCGGCCCTGCCACAAACTTCTTCATCCAGTGCGTCGCCTACATGGCGGTTACGCTTATGGTCTTGCCCATGCGCATACCCGCCAAGGCTAGGAGCGAAGCACCCAGCAAATCAGTTGTGGCTGACCTCAAGGACGGCCTGCGCTATGTGGCAAAAGAGCCAACCACCCTCGCCCTGGTCCTGGTGGGATTGATCCCTTCGATCTTCATGATGCCCTTCACCCAGGGCCTGATGCCCGTATTCGCCAAAGAGGCCCTCCACGTTGATGCCGATGGGCTGGGCATCATCTATGCTGCCGCGGGCGTCGGCGCATTCGTAGGGACCATGACTCTGGCTTCCTTGAGCAGTATTTCAAGGAAAGGCATACTGATGATCGCAGCGGCCTCCATTGCGGGCCTTAGCCTTATGGCCTTTTCCGAGATCGCTTGGCTGCCTCTTGCTATCGTCGTCATAGCCATCCAGGGTGGTTTCCAAATGGTATACAACTCCACCAACAATACGGTGCTCCAGATCATCACTCCTGATGAGTACCGTGGCCGCGTCATGAGCATCTACATGTTGGACCATGGATTGGCGCCTCTTGGTTCGTTCTTCGCGGGCGCCGTGGCTGAATTTGCAGGCGTCAGGTTGGCGATGCTCGCCGGCGGTGGCATCACGCTATTGCTGGTCCTCCTTCTGGCCACGCGATCAAAGGAGTTGGTCCGGTTCAAAGAGTAGCCTCTCCTCCCCACGCCATTTCTCTACGCAAGCTCAAAGAGAAGCCCAGAGCACCCAAAAGCTCTGGGCTTCTCTTTTCCCCTTTGATCCAAGGGAACAGCCATCCGGCACGCAACATTCCAAGGAACTACCGCCTCGTTATTGGGGCCTTGAGCGCCTTTTGCTCCATCGCCTTCAGCTTGTTCAGCCGGCGCGCGTGCCGCTCTTCGCCCGAGAACTCCGCTTTAAGAAATGCCGTAACGATCTCCTTGGCAACCTCGATCCCAATAATGCGCCCGCCGATGCACAAGACGTTCATGTCGTCGTGTTCCACGCCCTGGTGCGCCAAGTACGTATCATGGCAGACGCCTGCTCGTATCCCGTGCACCTTGTTGGCTGCGATGCCCGCTCCAACGCCGCTGCCGCACACGACGATACCCCGTTTCGCCTGACCGGAGACCACCGCGTCCGTCACGGCCTTTGCAAAGTCGGGGTAGTCGTCATTCGGGTCAACAACGTGAGCGCCCAGGTCCAGGACGTCATGCCCTTGCGCCTTCAGAAACGGGACAAGGTCTTGCTTCAGGGGATAGCCGGCGTGATCGGCTGCAATCGCAACGCGCATATCTTCTCCATGAACGTAGGTCGCTCCCCATTGTGGGCGGCCAGGCGGAGCGCGTCAATGGGCAAGCCTGCCTCATCCTGCATCATGAGGTACGCTGCTTTGCCGGGCGTGGGTTGCCTCCTTTTTCCCTTTGGGCACGGGAGACAAAGGAAGTCATGTGGTAAGATCATGGAGACAGTACCAGGGGAACGACTGACACCTCTGTCTGAGCCGGTCCTCAAAGGTATTGATGTCAACGCCACCCGAGGTGAAAAGATGGCCCAGGAGACTCGACGGCCGGAGTACGAGATGGCAATAAACGCCTATCGGAAGGAACAAAGGGAAATGCAGCAGCTCGTCTATCGGATGCTGGGGAGCTACGCAAAGCCGAGGACGTCGCTCAAAGAGCGCAGGCGGGAGATGGCCAAAGGGTTGGAAGGCATATCTGTTAGTCGCATGATCATCGAGGCGCGATAGGCGTGCCTGTCATATACATCGAAACTTCCGCCCTGGTGAAGCGGTATGTGCAGGAGAAGGGTACCGAGGTTGTGGACGAGCTATTTGAACGTCGGCAGGGGGACGAGTTCTTCGCCCTTTCGACCCTTGCTATTCTGGAATTGAAGTCCGCACTTCGGAGATTGGTCAAGGGCGGACAGTTGCAGGGGATTCAGTATGAGGCATTGATTTCTGACCTCGCTGATGACGTGCCTTCAGTATCCATATGGCTGCCGGTGGACAACGCGCTTGCAGAAGAGGCGGCCGCCGTTCTCGAAAAGCACCCCCTCCGAACAGGCGACGCTCTTCACTTTGCTTCGATCCTGAGGCTGAAAAGCATCGCGGACGACACTGCGCAGCGCCTGGTGGTGGTGGCAAGCGACCAGGAAATCATCACTGCGTGCAGGGCCGAAGGGTGGTCCGTGCTAAATCCGGAGGACGAGCAGGCGGTACAGGCTCTGCGCAATCTTCGGTAGCCCCCAGGCACGGTCTCCTGGCCCACAGCGGTCTTCCCCACCCATGCATCCAACCGGAACAAGCGGGACCATTCCTCTCCTCTGCAAGACAAAAAACTTCCCTGTCGGCGGGCCGCCTGTCCGCTTGCTCGTACTCTCATGTCCGTCTGCCCGTATGTCCGTATGTGCATTCTCCTATGTCCGTCCCTTCCCCTGGTTGACTACGCCTTGCTCTTCCTTTACCCTTGCCGCAGGCAAGCGCAGATTACCCAAGTCAGAGAGGAGCAGGCATGAAAGGCGTAACGGCTATCGCAAACGTCCTGAAAATGGAAGGTACGGAGTACCTTTTCTGCTTCCCGGCCAACCCCCTCATCAATGAGGCGGCCGCAGCCGGCATCCGGCCCATCATCGCTCGCACGGAGCGAGGCGCCATCAACATGGCCGATGGCTACTCCCGCATCAAGGGCGGCGGCAAGATCGGCGTCATCGCCACCCAGGGCGGCCCCGGCATCGAAAACGGCTTCGGCGCCGTCGCCCACGCCTACGCCGATAGCATCCCGATCCTCAACCTCCCCGGCGGCACCGCCCGCGGCCGCCAGTCGGTGCGCCCGGACTTCGATGCCGTCCGCAACTACGAGCACATCACCAAGTTCGCCGCCCAGGTCAACGCAGCAGACCGCGTCCCTGAGATGATGCGCTACGCCTTCAAGAACCTGCGTTCCGCC
>JACQUI010000342.1 GCA_016210395.1 Chloroflexota bacterium
AAAATCGCCTCGGCGCCCCGGTTCCACAGCCGCACGATGCCGTCTCGGTCGGCGAGGACCAGCCCCACCGGCGCCCAGGTAACAACCTGCTTGTATAAAGGCCGGTCGTCTTCCTCTGTCACCTGCATCCTAGTCATTGGCAGAAGCCCCGCCGAACAAACATTGCGACCGCAACTGCTACGGCCCCTGGCAGAGGATGTGGCCCACGACTGGACAGGCTAGAGAACAAGGTGGCTCCACTTTCCCGAGGGAGCTCGGGCTATCTGAATGGTGCGGCACTTATTCAGGGCCAAGCTTGCCCTGGGTTTTGCTTGATCCCCCAGGAGGCGGCACACCGGCGCGCTCTGCTACAAACTCCAGCACATCATCAAGCCTACGGAAGTATCGTTGCTCGCCGCTCTGCACGTGCTGTACGTGCCAGCGCCACTCTGGACAGCCGCGCACGGTGGCCTCCAACCAAAGGCGCATGACGAAGGAGGATTCTTTAAGACGCTCGCTTCGGGCGGCCATAGCCCCTCGGCAAGACTAACCCCCAGCATAGAGGGAACCATCCGAGGGTTACACGGGCGTTACAGCGGGTGCAGCGGCGCTCAGCCGACCTCGTAGGTCCCAGCAAGCAGAGCTTGGTAAAGGCTTTGCGTCTCCGGAGTGGGCTCGGACGCCAGCTCATCTTGCAGGATCCTGCGGCAGGTTTCATACTGACGCAAGGCCTCGTCGCGGCGCCCCGCCTGCCACAGGAGCCCGACAAGCTCACGGTGCATCTCTTCCCGACCGGGATCAGCACTCAAGGCTGCGCGGCAAGCGTCGATAGCACCAGCCAAGTCGCCGCGCTTGGCCAGCGTCGAGGCCATAAGCTTCAGCAGATTTAGGTAGGTCTCCTTCAGGCGCTCCCGTTCGAAGAGGCACCAGTCGCTATAGGGCTCATCCTCCAGGTACTCACCCTTATAGAGTTCCGCTGCCCTTCGGCACTCGTCCAACGCCTCGTCGTCCTGAGTCTGGCCGGCGAGCTCAGTTGCACGCCGGGCTCTCTGAACGAAGTCCTCCGCATCCACCCATACACGGCTTGATGGGTCCAGGTATATTAGGTCGCCCTCACTCAAGATAACCCGGCCCCTGCCGGTGTGACCCTCGAGGCCACGGCGTAGAGCGTGCAGGACGACGCGCAAGTTGCCGCTCGCCCGTGCCGGATCGGCCTCGGGCCACAGCAGCTCCATAAGGGCCTCCCGAGAGGTCGGCCTGCCTCTCCGAGCGACGAGGAATCTCAGGAGCGCTAGCGCCTTCAGGCGATGGAAACGGGCCCTCGGCAACTCCTCCCCGTCCAGGATGGCCCGGAAAGAACCGAGGCAGTAGAACCGCAGGCGCCCTGCCACACTGGGCAGGGCGGTTCCGACGGCTTTTTGCCCCTCTTCACCGGCAGAGTATGCCCAGCGGAGATACGCACTGGCGTGGACGGCTACGGGGAACAAGATACGAGCCGCGGAGGCCACGTCGAAGTCATCGCGCCGACTGGCGATCCCCAGCGCTCCCATTATCCGACCATCCCTGACGAGGGGAGCGGACAAGTACCAGCCTGAGGGCCTGGCAGGGGCCTCACCCATAGCTGTCGCCACGGCCAGCAGGGGCACCTTCTGGCTGATCATCAGACCCGGGAAGCCTTCCCCTATCACAGAGCGGCAGAATTCCCGCACCGTTTCCGTTGGCAGCCCCTGATGCTCGACCAAGACCAACTCCTGAGTCGACGGCTCCAGCAAGAATAATTCCCCGGCATCGGCGGAGGCCGCCCGAAGAACCGTCCTGACGAAAACCCCAAGAGCCTTTCCGGCATCGCCGGGGCCGGATACGACCGGGTAGATCGCCTCGACTGCTTCTAGAACCCGCGAGTGAGCATCAACCGTCGAAGCTGTGGGCGTCCCGATGAAGCAGATGTTGCCTTGCTCAGGCCCCGGAAAGAGGCACCTGAGCAGGAAACAGTCCAGACGGGTGCGTCGGCCGGCTGCCCAGGGTGCCCGGAGAACTCGGTTATGAGCCCAGCCGTGGCGGGGGGAACCATGGGCCAGAGGGCATGTTTCCTGGCAGGGAAGGCCTGTCTCCACATCCACGGCGGGCACGACCTCGTAGCACAGCCGACCAAGCGCCTTGGCAGCCGGCAGGCCCAACCCCTCCTCCGCTTTGCGGTTCCAAGCTAGGACCCGGAGGCTTTGGTCCACGGCGAAGGCCGCGCCGGGGAGACGGGCGACCACCTTCTCCACTACCCCATTACTTGTACCCCCTTACTTGCCCTCTGGGAGAGAACTGCGCCCTATTCTATCACCGTCTTTCACCGTCCTTGTCACCCGCCGTTCTTGTAACACTAGTGTAACGCCTTCCTGTTGGTATCGTGTATGGTCCCGCGCGGGAGCGGGACAAGCAGGATGCGGAGTCTCGCGAGATGGGGACGGCGTCAGCAAACCAGAGGACTTTCACCCTAGCACCCCCTGTCCAGCCGACGACTTGTCAGGGAAAGGCGAGCTGGCTGCAGGCAGCCATCACGTACGTAACGCTGACGAAGCCGCGCGTCGTTGGCCTGGTGCTGTTCACGGCTGTGGCGGCCGTCTTCGCCGCCGACCGGGGAGCGCCGTCTTGGTCAGCCCTGGTGCTGCTGCTGGTCAGCGGCTTCTTAGTGGCCGGAGGTGCCGCAGCCCTAAACCACTACTTTGACCGCGACATCGATAGTGCCATGAGCCGGACCCGCTTACGGCCACTGGTGACCGGCCAAATCCGTCCCCCGGAGATCGTGCTGGGCGCTGGCTCAGCGATGATTGGAGCAGGAGTCCTGGTGGCGGCAGCCTTCAACCCTATTATGGCTGCCCTTCTTTCTACGGGGGCATTCATCTATGTGGTCGTGTACACCCTGTGGCTGAAGCGGCGTAACCCACTGAACATCGTTGTCGGCGGGCTTGCGGGGAGCTGCGCAGTTCTGAGCGGCTGGGCCTTGGTCGACCCTGGCCTGGGGGTTCTTCCGTTGCTCCTGGCCGCCGTCGTCTTCCTCTGGACCCCTGCCCACTTCTGGAGCCTGGCGCTGGTTCGCGTGGACGACTACCGGCGAGCGGGGGTGCCGATGCTGCCCGCGGTCGTCGGAGCGCAGCAGGCAGCCAGATTGGTTGCAGTGCACGTGGCGGGGACGGTGGCCCTGTCTTTGGGGCTGCAGCGCGTGGCGTCGCTGGGCCCGCTGTATCTGGCGCTGGCGACGGGCGGCGGACTGGTGTTTCTGTGGATGGGGGCCCGGTTGATACGCCATCCGGCACCTGCGGCGGCCTGGCCTCTCTTCAAATTCTCGGGCGTCTATTTAGGGCTGCTGTTCTTTGCAGTCCTGCTTGATCGGGTGCTGGGAGGCACATAGAAGCCACGAAGCACAGTACACGGGGGAGGGGCAGCTATGAACCAGCAGGCACAGATGCCAGCGGACTCAGGGCAGAGGCCAGATGGTGACGAGCCCATACCAGTGATGCAGGAGATCTACGACAACATCTGGTTCCTGTTCCTCGTCAGCGGGGTGATAGTCCTAGTCTCCTACATCATCTGGTCGCTTATCGACCTGGTCAACAGACCCACGCTGCCTTGAAGGAGGGATGAGTATGCCTATCACACCTCCACCGGAGCGAAACTGGTGGGACCTTCCCCTCGGGATACACGAGAAGGTGTGGCTGAGCCTCGTGGTAGTGGTGGGCCTAGGGCTCTTCATAATGATGCCCGCGTGGCATGTCCTGGGTGGGCAGAACTCATCGAACACTAGCTTCCGCGTTGCTCCCGAAGCCTACTTCGAGAAAACGACCCAGTGGACCAAGGGTGCCGAGCAAACGGCCCAAGGGCTCAAACCGCCAGGCCAGGACGTCTATCTGGCAGCACTTAGGTTCGCTTGGTTCCCCAACTCGGTAGTCTTGCGGGCGGGAGTCCCGTACCGAATACACCTGTCCTCGAAGGATGTTAACCACGGCTTCTCCCTACACCGGGATGGAGAGGCGTCCCAAAAGGTCAACTTCCAGGTGGTGCCGGGTTACGAGTACGTGCTCACGATGAACTTTTCCAACCCTGGCGTCTATCACATCGTGTGCCAGGAATACTGCGGCATCGGTCACCAAGTAATGGTGGGCAAGATCACTGTGGAAGGGGGTGACTAGGATGAGGGCAGCAATCACGCGCGCCAGATTCTGGACCTGCGGTGTTACGGGCCTGAAGGTCCACGAGTCAGCGGTCCCTCCCCTCCTGGCCAACGCTGTGACCGCAGTGGTCTTTCTGCTCGTCGGCGGCTTTCTAGCCCTTCTCGTCGCCCTCACCCGCTGGGAGGCCGTCCATCTCCTGTCTCCCAAGTGGTACTACATCGTGCTCACACTTCACGCCTGGAGCATGCTCATCTTCTGGATCGTTTTCATGGAGGTGGCGATCCTCTACTTCGCTTGCACCGCTGTGCTGAACGCTCGCCTGGTAACGCCTCTGGCTGCCTGGTTGGCGTACGTCCTCATGCTGGGCGGCTCCCTTTTGGCCGCCCTCACAGTGCTGCTCCAGGGAGACACACGGGACCAGCCGCTCTTGACTTCCTACGTACCTCTGAACGTCCATCCCCTCTTTTTCCTGGGGGCCATCGTCTTCGCCGTAGGCGCGTTCGTCGCCTTGGGCGTCTTCTTCGCTTCCGTCTGGAGGGCAAGTCGGGAGCGCACGTACCGGGGGTCCCTGCCCCTGGTGACCTTCGGAGCTGCCATTGCCGCTATCATCGCCGTGGAATCGCTCTTGGGTGGGGCGATTGCCTACATCTGGGCGTTCTTGTGGTCCATCGGCCTGGTGAAGAGTATCGACGCAGAGATGTACCGGACGGTGTGGTGGCTCCTTGGACACGGTACCCAGCAGATCAATTTGGCGGCTATGGTGACCGGCTGGTATCTCCTGGCCCACCTGACTACCGGGGCCCAGTCCGCCAGCGAAAAGGTGAGCCGGACCGGCTTTGTTCTTTACGTGCTGTTCATCAACCTTGGGGCCGCCCATCATCATCTCTCCGACCCGGGCGTGACCAGCGCTTGGAGGATCTGGAACGCGGGGTACGCCATGTACGGGGCAGCCATGGCCAGCATGATCCATGCCTTCGCCATCCCTGCCAGCGTGGAGCTGGCGCTGAGGCGCCAGGGCCACGGAGGCCTGTTCGGATGGTTGCGGCATGCCCCCTGGAGCAATCCCGCCTTCGCCGCTTTGGCGGTATCCTTCCCCCTCTTCGGCATCCTAGGGGGCATTACCGGGATCACTTTTGGGACCGAGCAGTTGAACATGATGGTTCACAACACCCTGGCTATAACTGGCCATTTCCACGCAACCGTGGTGACCGGGACGTCCGTAGCGTTCATGGGCATAGCCTATGCTGTCATCCGCCTTATTGGGCTGCGGGAGTTGCTCAGCCATAAGCTGGCCACGATCCAGCTCTACATCTTTGGCGCGGGGATGGCCGTCTTCGTTGTTGCCATGATGTGGTTGGGCTACTTTTTCGGCGTCCCGCGGCGCCATCCCGACGTGTCTTCGCTCCCCCTCATTCGTTCCCCTGGTCTGGAAGCTATCATGGGCATCGCGGGCGTCGTGGCCGTCATCGGCGGCGTGATATTTCTGGCATTGGCTGTCGGCTCGCTTCTTCTCGGCCAACGGCGCGAGAAGGGTCCCGCTGTAGCCCCGGTGGCAGGGGCCAGCAACGGCGGCGTTTCACCTGGGCGAGGGCAGATTCAAGGCGGACACGCGATAGCTCACGACTTGCGGGGCACCCTGACGATATGTCTGGTCTTCATGGCGGTTTTCCTGGTTATCTACGCCACCCACTGGATCAACCTGTCTAGCCTCTGGTCCATACGCTAAAGAGGTAGGCATTGGAGATTGCGACAGTCGAACGGCGGGCTGACCGTCGAACCGGGCGCGGGCTTTTCCGAGTTACGCAGTGGTGGCTCATCGGGCTGCTCGTAGTCGTGGCCCTCGTGGTGCTGGCGCTCGCGGAAGCTGTCTGGCTCAAGGGCGCCCTCCCTCGCGAATACGTCGCTCGTGCCAGCTTGGTGGTCGTTCCTGCTCCCGGCAGTGTGTTTGGTGGCACTAGCGAATGGATGAGGGCTGTGGTTGACAGCGCTAGCGGGGAGGCGGTGCTGGCGGACGTCAGCGCAGTCCTCAGGGCTCAGAACCACCCCGCAAGGGAAGCCCTGTCCCCAGAGCTGCTGCACGAACGGATGAGATTCAGCGCTCTGTGCGTTCAGGTGCCTGACAGCCGTGGCAACCTCGTGAGGGGCGTGCTGGTGTCAACGACCATTCGCGGCGTCAATAGCGGTGAGGCCGCCGTAGCCGATGCTTGGGCTGCCGTGCTCCTCAGACGGGGCGCCCTTCTCGCTGGAGATGCAACGGCCTCCTCGGCCCGCTACCTGCCCTGCGAGGAGCCTTAGGATGCGAACCCTCGTCTGGCCCCGCGAAGTCCGGCGCCAGCGGGCCCAAAGCGCTGGCGCTGCTATCCCCCAAGCGCTCGTGGTCGGCTGGCTAAGGCTTGCGGTAGCCTCCCTCGCCGTAGCCGGGCTGTTCGCCGTCCTGGTGGCGGCGGCGCGCACTCCCGTCGTGCAGACCCTTGTGGGGGAGAACTACTTTCGCATATCCCTCGTGGGCCATGTAACATTCTCTCTGAACGTTTGGCTTCTGAGCTTCGCCGGGGCCCTCTGGGCCCTCGCCCTTGCGCGCCTGGGTATTCGCTGCAACGAGAAAGCCGGCGGGGCAAGTCTGTGGCTGGCGACTGTTGGTGCCGCCATCATGGCTGTCGCCTCCTTGGCCGGCCGGGGCGTGCCATCTCTTGTGGACTACATTCCAGTGTTAGAGGCCCCCGCCTTCGCGGCTGGTCTGATAGCTTTCCTGGGCGGAATCGGGCTCGGCGCCGTCACCTTTCTGGTAGCGCTGCGGCGGGCGCCGCAACCTCTTCCCACCTACGCACAGGCCTTGCGGATAGGGGCTGTGGTGTATCTCCTGGCCATCGCCACGCTTGTAACAGCGGTGAATACCGGGTGGCAAGGCGACTGGGCCACAGTAGCGTGGGGCCCGGGACACCTCCTTCAATTGGTCAATGGCGCTAGCATGATAGCGGCCTGGTTGCTGCTACAAGGCGCTCCTTCCGTAAGGTTCCAAGCGCCGCTCCGCGCAGCGTTGCCATTCCTCCTGACGCCAGCGCTCGTTGTGCCTGTGATCTACCTGCTGCCGGGCCCTATTCCCAAGGGAGTGATCGGCTCCGTCACCTGGGCTGCTCTCGCTGCGCCAACGGTTGTAGCGTGGCTGATGGTAGCGTGCGGAGTGCTGCGAGAGCGCCGCTGGTCGGCTCTCCTCTCGCCGTTGGTCATATCGCTGGCTCTGTTTTTCGCCGGCGCGCTGGCGGCAGCCCTGGGGCTCGAGGGCGACACCAGGGTTACCGCACACTATCACGCCATCGTAGGGGCTGTGACGGTAGCGCTGATGGGGCTCACGTTCCACCTCATCCCTCCCCTCGGAATGAGGGTTCGTCTGCCCAAGCTTGCGTGTTTACAGCCTGCGATTTACGGAAGTGGCCTGATGCTGCTTATCGCCGGCTTGTTCTGGGCCTCCAGCTACGGAGGCCAGCGCAAAGCCTTTGAAGCCTTCGCCCTGCACTCCGGCGTCCTCGGACCGATGGGCCTGTTTGGTGCCGGAGCCGCGCTCGCGGTTGGGGGCGGCGCTGCCTTCGTACTAGTGGCGGGGACATCGCTGCTGGCCCGGACCAGGAGTATCCCCGTAGCTACTGCCGAGCCGCGCCCTACGGTGCAACGGGCCACGGCGGGCGGAGAACTGGTGACCGGTGATCGCAACGGGAGAGGTTAGAGGTGTCACACCTTGTCTCACTGGCGCGGGTTCTGGCTGGGCCAGGAGCCGGGGCGATAGTAGCTTTGGCCCTGCTGGGGGCCTGCTCAGCCAACGACGCAAGAGCCTTGGCACCTGGCTTCCAGCTGACGGATCAGCGCCAGGAGACAGTGAGCCTGGGCAACCTACGCGGCCGAGTAGTTGTCCTCACTTTCCTCTACACTCACTGCCCCGACACCTGTCCGCTTTACGTGTCGAAGATCAAGCAGGCCCTCACGGGTCTTGCGGCTCCAGGCGATATCTCAGTGATAGCGGTAACGGTAGACCCGGAGAGGGACACAGTAGAACAACTCGGGACCTTCGCTGGCAACTGGCCAGCGGGGTGGCATTTCCTCACCGGGAACCCCGCCGAGGCCGCTCGAGTGTGGAGCAGCTACGGGGTTTACGTGGAGAAGGAAGAGGCCACCTTGCACTCAACCGCCCATGAATACGGCGTGACCCACTCCGCCAAGGTGGTTCTCATTGACAGAAGGGGATATACGGCCAGCGAGTTGAAGGGCGATTGGACAGCGGCAGAGCTGCGAAAAGGCGTCGAGCTTCTTGCGGGTCCGGGGCAACGAGGCGGCAGCTGGGGTCTGTCGTCGCCAGTGGTCACCTTCCTGCAGCGCTGCGGCGAGTTTGCATCGTCTCATCCTTGGGTGTACATGGGCCTCGTGTTCCTCATCACGGCCCCTGCTCTCGGATTGTCGGCCTACCTCCTTCGGGTTTTCTTTCATACCAAGAGCCCGTAACGGCTCTGTGACGGTCGGAGCAGTCTTTGTAGCTGAACACGGTGGCCAGGAGAGGTCTTGACATCAACATGCGCCCGATAGTGGTCCTAACGGCACTCCTGAGCGCTGGACTGATTCCCTTCGTGGCTTGTGGTGGCGGCGGTGGGGTCCCCGCGGCTACGGCAACGCCGCGGCCTGCAGCCACGCCCGCGCAGGTCTCTGCCGCGGCTTCAAGTGCTGGCGACCCGGCGCGGGGCAGGGGTCTCTTCACCGGTGAGGGGATTTGCTTTTCACGTGCACGTGTACTGGCCCCCAGGCATGGGGCGGGCCGCCTGAGCCCACTATCGCCTTTAGATACTCTTCCCGCATCTGATCAGTCGGGAACATCCACTGGTCAAAAAGTGCATTCCTTGGTGGGCTCTTGAGAATGTCAAGCCATTCGGTCAAATGAAAGCTGGCCCGCACCTCAAAATGCTCCCTTCGAACCAGGGACCCTTAGGAATTCTCTTTGCCAAGATTGTTGGGCGTTCGTCATCGTCTTGCAGTGTGAGCAGTTCCTAGGACGTTGGGTAATGCCAGTTTGAAGTAGCCGGGTCAGACTAGCGCAGGCCCTTGAGCGGCGCAACATCGGCAGCCTTGGTCGCTGGCCCATGTATGGCTTCTTCAGGGGCCGCTTCCAGCCAACAGCGGTCTGCGAAGGCATGCCACCAGAGGTAGGGCAAATCCTCCTACATCAGAGCTTGTCCCATGAACCCCTTCCAGATGGGCACGAAGGAAGGTAGGCTGGTGGCGACAGCTTGAAGAGAAGGGGGGACGCCATGGCCTACAACCTTGTGCGCTGTGACCGCGAGCAGGGCTATCTGATGGCGCCGTCGCTGCGGGATTGGCTGCGGGAAGAAGACATGGCGTGGTTCGTAGTGGATGCCGTGGAGCAGATGGATCTAGGGGAGTTCTACGCTGCCTATCGTAACGACGGATGGGGCGCAGCAGCCTACGACCCCGTCATGATGGTGGCGCTGTTGCTGTACGCCTACTGCCGTGGGGTGCGCAGCTCCCGGCAGATTGCCGAGGCGTTGGAGCGGGACGTGGCCTTCCGGGTGGTGGCGGCCAACCAGCAGCCGGACTTCCGGACCATCTGTCGCTTCCGGGCGGAGCACGAGGAGGCGCTAGAGCGGCTGTTCGTGGAGGTGCTGCGGCTGTGCCACGAGGCGGGGCTGGTCCGTCTGGGGGTGGTGGCATTGGACGGGACGAAGGTAGCGGCCAACGCGGTCCTGGCCGCCAACCGGAGCCATGAAGCCATCGAGGAAGAGGTGCGGCGGATGCTGGAGGAGGCCAAAGCAGTGGATGCGGAGGAGGATACGCTCTTTGGCACGGACCGGCGCGGGGACGAGTTGCCAGCAGGGCTGGGGCGGCGGGTGGAGCCGTCCACGACCCCATGCTCAAGTTACCCCAGTCCTCCTTCCCTTCAGGGGGCCGTTAAAAAAATTGTGGGCTGGTGGAGACGGGGGAGGGTCCATCTCGGCGATGAACACAGCAGCATGATGCTGATGGCCGCAGCCTAGTGGCCGCGCCGGGCCTCAGGGCCCTGAACCACGTGGGACCCAAGGATGGCGCATCGTCAAAAGTTGGGGACGATGCCAATGCGTAGCGCCATCTCAGTCGCAACTGCTACGGCCCCTGGCAGAGGATGCGGCCAAAGGCAGGACAAGCTACGGAACAACCGCGGCGGGACGGCCCCTGACCCTGGAAGACCATTGCAGCAGGTCGAGGCCCGCTGCAAGGG
>JACQUI010000343.1 GCA_016210395.1 Chloroflexota bacterium
GGCGGGTGGGAACAAACGGCCATTGCTATCTGGCAAAGCGAATGTCATTGAAAGCCATGACGGCTGTCAGGCGTGCGTAGGGGCAGGGTCTCCCTGCCCTCGTCCCACCACGCACGGGCGCGGAGACCGCGTCCCTACGAACACCCAGCGCCCATGGCACGGTCATATGCGATTTGCCCGCAGCCTCCATTTTTCATAGCGGTGACGGTCACCCACCCTATCTGAGGAATCAAGGCAGCAGCAGCGCCTCCCAAGCCACGCCTGCTCCCCGGGTCAACGTTCAGCCCCACACACCCCACCCATTGAAAGCGCCCGTCCTCGGGGTAGGCCATCGCACAAGCCCTGCAAAAGCCTCCGAATGCCTCGTTCTTGAACTGATATACTGTTATCCCACAGGGAAAAGGAACAGAATAAGACCCCACAGAGGTGCAACCGCCTACCTGCAGGAGAAGGCAAGGCATCTCCGCTTGCCTCTATGCGTGCCTGGGATGTGACGGGGCTAAGGCCGTGGCCGTAGCCCCCAGATGGGATGAAGAAGCAGAGTTGGAAGAGGGGGAGGGGCATCATGTACACGCGGGGTGGAGCACAGCGCAAGGCTGTCCGGCGCTTTTCCCTTGGAGAGCTTGGGCACGCAAGGACTCTCCTTATCATTGCCGCCGTGATGACGGCCGTCTTGGGCAGCTCGCCGGCGGGCGAAGCGGGCGGCGCGCTTGCCCAGCGCACACTGCAGCGGGCGGTCCTCCCTGAGGACCTCTCCCCTTCACACCTGAGGATGCCTCCATCCTCCTTTGCCCCCGGCGAGGCGCGCGGCCCGGTTGAGGTGGTCATCGAGCTCAATGGCTACTCCCTCGCAGAGGAACACCGCCGCCAGCGTGAACACGGCCTGCCGGTGATGAGCTACGAGGCAGGCAAGGGCTACGTCCAGGAGTTGAAGGCATCCCAGGGGAATGTCCAAAAGAAGCTCGCGGAATCCGGCGTCCAGGTGCTCGGCAGTTACCAGATCGCCCTGAACGGCATTCACGCGGTCGTTGACGCCGGCAAGCTTGTCGAGCTGGCCGCGCTTCCGCAAGTAAGCAGGGTCCACCGCACCAAGACCGTCTCCCGAAACCTGGAGACCAGCGTCCCCTTCATCTTCGGCGGCCTCACCCGTGAGCAGCTCGGCCTCGACGGCACGGGCGTGACCATCGCCGTCATAGATACAGGCATAGACTATACCCACGTGGCCTTCGGCGGCAGCGGTGACGTTGCCGCCTACGCCGCAAACGACCCTACCGTCGTAGAGCCCGGCACGTTCCCTACCGCCAAGGTCATTGGCGGGATCGATCTCGTGGGCGAGTTCTTCGATCCCGGCTGCGACAACCCGGGCGAACCCCCAGCTTGCTCCACCATCCCGACGCCCGACGCCGACCCGCTCGACCTTGAGGGCCACGGCACCCACGTCGCGTCAACTGCAGCCGGCCTCGCGGGGGGCGAGGTCTCCCAGGGCGTGGCGCCCGGCGCGAGGCTCCTGGCCGTCAAGGTCTTCGGCCCCGGCTCCACCAGCGACGCCATCATCGCCGCCGCCATCGAGTTCGCCCTTGACCCCAACCAGGACGGCGACACCTCCGATCGCGTTTACGTCATGAACATGTCCCTTGGCTCGCCCTTTGGCGGCGACAGCAGCCCGGACGCGGTCGCTGCCAACGCCGCTGCAGAGCTGGGGGTCCTGGTGGTGGCCTCTGCAGGCAACAATGGCGACATCCCCTTCGTCACCGGCTCTCCCGCATCCGCCAGCGGCGCCATCAGCGTGGCCGCCAGCAACGACCCCGGCATCCTCATTCAGCAGGCGCAGGTGCTTGGGTCCGCAGGGGCCGACCGCGAGTATGAGTCTGTCGAGTTTCCTTTTGCCCCGCCGCTTGCCGCCACCGGACCGCTGTCCGGCCCGACGTTGTTTGTCGGCCCCGCCTGTGACGTGGGCGGGAGCGGCGGCCCCAACCCCTTCGCCCCCGCGTCCCTCGCCGGGAAGATACCTTTGGTCCAGCGGGGGGCTTGCCGCTTTGACGAGAAGGTGCTGAACGTTCAGGAAGCCGGGGCCATTGCCGCCGTCATGTTCAACAACGCGCCGGGCGGCGAGCCCTTTGCAGGAGCCGGCGACCCCATCGTCAGCATTCCAGCGGTCATGATCGGCAACGCCGATGGGCTGGCCATCCGGCAGGCGCTCCTTCCCACCACAACCTTTGCCCTCGACCCGGCCAAGATGGCCGCGATTCCCGACCGCTTGCAAGGATTCACCTCGCGCGGCCCACGGTTTGCCGGCTCCGTGCTCAAACCGGATATCTCAGCGCCCGGAGGCGCCATACGCGCGGCGGCGGCAGGCACAGGCGGCGGCGCAATCTCCCTCTCCGGCACCTCCATGTCTTCCCCTCACATCGCGGGCGTGGCGGCCCTCCTGCGCCAGCTTCACCCGGACTGGTCCGCCGAAGAAATACGGTCGCTCATGATGAACACCACCACCGATAACCTGAGGGGCGGCGTCCCCTACCCGCTTTCCCGCATGGGCGCGGGCCGCGTCCAGGTCGCCGTTGCCGCGCACACGCAGTCCGTCGTGACACCCTCAAGCCTCTCCTTTGGCGTCGTTGAGGACGACTCCGGCGACGAGTCCTTCCTCCGCCGCCTCACCGTGTCCAACAAGTCAACCGTTGACAAGACCTTCCAGTTGTCCTCATCGTTCCTCTTCCCCAACGACGACGAGGGCAGCGTCATCATCACCCACCCGCGGACCGTCTCCGTGGACGCGGGTGAGTCGAAGACCTTCAGTTTCCGCGTCGAGGTGGACTTCGAGGCGCTTGTCCCCGAAAGCTCCTTCGAGGAGTACGAAGGCTTCCTGCATCTCGTCGAGACCACCCCCGGGGGCGATTCCCTTCGCGTGCCTTTCCACATCGTTCCCATCGCCCGCTCCGAAGCCGAGGCCGAGGAAGACGACGGCGCCATCGACATCCAGAACGATGGCGTGCGCCCCACGGATATCGACCTCTTCCAGGCGGGTGTGGAAGACCCCAAAGAAGACCTATTCACCGAAGCCCCCGGATTGCCGGACCGGCCCGACGATTGGCTGGACATCCGCCACACCGGCGCCCGCGCCCTTGAAACACCGGACGGCCGCGTGGTGGAGTTCGCCGTGGCAGTGCATGGCAACCGCAGCGTAGGCAACCTCATGGTCACCACGGTCCTTATGGACGTAAACAAGGACGGAACGCCCGACTATGCTCTTGTGGCTGCAGACCTGGGCCTCCTCACCGGGGCCGCTCCCGACGGCAGGATGCTCGTGGCGCTGTTCGACCTTATCTCCCCTGCCGGGACTGCTGTTCCCCAGTTCTTCATCGACAATACGCCCAACGTCTCCTGGCAGACGCTGCCCGTCCTCCTGGCCGATCTGAATGCCCTTGCAGCGTCCGTCGGAGGCCCCATGCTGGACGAGGCAAACCCGGACTTCGACTACCTGGTCACCACAGCCGATGCCGACTCCGGCGCTACCGACATAACGGACGTCGTCCGCTTCAACGCCCTGCATCCGGAGGTGGCCCCCCAGCCCGGCTTCCTCACCCTTGCGCCGGACGAAGAGGTCACTATCCCCCTCACCGGCCTTCCCGGCGACCGCCAGGTGCTCATCCTGTTCCGCAACAACGTCTCCGGCCTGGCCCAGAGCCAGCTCATCTCTGTGGAGTTGGAGTAGTCTGCCGCAGCGCAAGCAAGCATCCAGGAGGGCCAGCTTCAACCACGCGAAAAGAGGTTGACCCTCCCGCGATGCCTTGCTACACTCAGATTGTTCTGCCCCAGTAGCTCAGAGGATAGAGCGACTGCCTTCTAAGCAGTGGGTCGCGGGTTCGAATCCTGCCTGGGGCGCTTCCCGCCCTTGCACGCTCCCAACCCGCCGCTATAATAGTCTGGTTTGCACCAGCCCCTCAGGAGTCGCCACAACAGGATGACCCAACAGACACCCTCAGGCCGCGCAGCCCAGCAGCAGTTCGGGCGGCAGGCCCACCTCTACGCCCAAAGCACCGCCCATCGCAGCGGCGAGGGCCTCGACGTACTCACCCAGTACATGGCTATGGGAAGCCCCCACGCCCTCTCCGTGGACGTGGGCGCCGGCGCGGGCTTCACCGCCTTCGCCGCCTCTCCCTATGCCTCCCACGTCTTGGCCACCGACATCACTCCCCAGATGCTTGATCAGACGCGCCGACAGGCCCGCGAGCGGGGGATCGCCAACCTGGGCGTCATGCTCACCCAGGCCGAAAGCCTGCCCTTCAGGGACGCCTCCGTGGACATGGTCACCTGCCGCCAGGCGGCCCACCATTTCCACAACCTGCCCGCCGCCCTGGCCGAAGCCCGCCGCGTCCTCAAGCCCGGCGGCGCTTTCCTGTTCACCGACCCCGTCTCGCCGGAAACCGACGGCGAGGACCGATGGCTGAACAACGTGGAGGTGCGCCGCGATCCTTCCCACGTCCGCGACCTCCGTATCTCGGAATGGCGGCTACTCCTGGCCGAAGCCGGCCTCGCCGTCACCCACACCTCCATGGCGCGCGTCTATCACGAGTTCAACGACTGGGTCAGGCGCGCCGCCACTCCCCAGCAGAACATCGAGCCGCTGCGCAGGGATTTGCTCCAGGCCGCGCCTTCGGTCGTGGAAGCCTTTGGCATCCGCCATGAAGACGATACCTTCTACTTCTACTGGGACGTCCTCGTCGCCAGGGCCGTAAGGCAATGAACCAGATAGTTTCCCACGAAAACGCACCCGCACCTGCAGGTGTGCAGAGGGCGCAGCCCTCGCCGGGGGGCTGCTGGGGTGTACCCTGTAGCGGCGCAAGGCTTGCGCCCCAGGGCGGGTGGGGGAAAGCGACCTCTGCCAGGCAAGCAGAGGCTCCGAATTGTTGGGCAAAGCCCTTATGAGAAAGGGCCAAGGTGAAGGTCGTGCAGCATCTTCACCGCATCAAACAAACAGAAGAGAGACCATGAGACAGCCAGCCACAGGTGACCCGACATGGTGAACATTTACTTCCCTCACCCACCCCGGGAGCTGTACCAGCCCCGGTGGGTCGTTGAGGGAATCGTCGCAAAGGCGCAGCGCCCGGGTTACCCCCTCAACAAGCCCCCGCTGGAGAAAATCCAGGAGTGGGCCGACATCGTGAAGGGCATGGGGGTCAAGAGCATCCTGTGCATCATGGACGACGCCCAGGTGGACCAGTACGATTTCCTGAACCTGGATGGCGGCGGGCTGTTCGGCTTCTACAAGACGCTGGGGTTCAAGATCGCGCACATTCCCGCCGACGACTACAAGCGCCCGCCGCTCAACGACCAGGAGCTGGACGCCGTCTGGGCCGCCTTCGAGCGCCTGGAAAAGCCCGTCCTCATCCATTGCAGCGCAGGCCGCGACCGCACCGGCGCTGCCCTCGACCTCATCCTCTGGAAGCTGGGCAAGACCGAGGCCGACGACGCCGTTGACCCCGACTTCGACGCCCTCAGCTCCGCGCCCCCGCCCACGGGCAGATAGGGGGCGACCGTTCAACTTGCTTTGTCGCCCTTTGGCGGAACGCCCTGCACCGTTGAGGTTGCCAGCTCCTTTTGAACAAGAAAACGGCGGTATAGGGCACAGCGGGAGGTTACTACGTGCGGGGATCCGATACTTACCTTATGAAGTGGCTCCTGCTGAACTCGCGGGGTAGCTCGGTGGGCGTGCTTATTACGTCCACCCATCCCGAAGCTTTCTTGCCCATAAACTCTCGCTGTTGAAACATTCTGAATGCCAGACGAACGGGGCGTCCGTCCTTTAGCAGAAACTCCAAAGGCACATGGGGCTTTTCATGCCATACGATTCTTATTATCTTGCTTTCGTGGGCTCCCACAACAAGAGAGGGCTCAATCTCTTGGCCACTGTCATCCATCACGTCACACAGATTCCTCACTGGTTGCCAAGATTCTCTATCGATGGGTTGTACCTCCAAAAGCCAAGAAACAATTGGAACAGGCACATCACCAGGATTAACCGCTGCTA
>JACQUI010000338.1 GCA_016210395.1 Chloroflexota bacterium
AAGGGCTGGCGGCCTTCGGCGACGAGGGCGAGGACCTGATGCTGGCCCTGGCCCGGCGCATCGTGCAGGAAGGGGAGGCCGAGGACGAGTCCCTGGAAGAGGTCTTCGCAAGAGCCCGGCGGAGCGAGGGCGAAGCCGAGGAATGGCTGGTGGACCGTCTGACTGAGCCCGCAGTCGAGCCGGAGCCGGAACCGGCGCTGGTCGGGGCGGGCGCCGTGGAGGACCCACCCGCCGAGGAGCGGGATGCCGTGACCGTCTCCTGGCAGGAGTTCATGGAGCTGAAGCCGGCCCAGCGCAGGAAGAGGCCGCAGCCCACTGTCGCTTCCCTGTCTCTGTTCGAGTGGGCGATGGGGGTCACGGCCCCGGTGGAATTGGAGACGACAAAGCCGTCCAGAGAAAGGCAAGCGGCGTCCACAGAGATAGCGAGGCAAGCCTCGCTGCTGTAGGCATCAACGGAGGTACGGAAGAACGGGAAGGGGGTCGCTTCAGGGCGACCCCCTTCTTCATATCCACAACTACGTCAAGGAGGGTAGCTATGATCGTCGAGGTTGAGATGAGGGTACCTGGCGCTCCGTCTGTGGCGCTGCGGGAAGCCGTAATGAGCCGCGCCCCAGGAGCCGGGGAGCAGGGCTGCTCCCGGTGCGGGGTGGACCGGTTCCACCTGCTGGACGCCCTGATGGACCGGACTTGCTGGGAGAACCGTGGTCTGGCGGCAAGTCTCATCCGGGGCTGCCCGACCTGCCGCGAGGAGGTGTCAGATATCCTGGGTGCTTCACGGGCGCCGCTGGTCGTCGGTGGCAAGTAAGCGCAAACGTCTTATTTCCCACTAAATGATCTGATACACTTCCGCTTCACACTGCAGGAACGCCACGGGAGAGGCCCTCGACCGGCCATTGAGGTCGAGGGCCTCTCCCTGTCACCGTCGCTATGTGGGCTTTCTTTTTTGTTGCCCAAAAACGGGGCCAATTCCCATCGCCGCGCTATTTGAACGGCAAGAGGATGATGGCGACGACGCCCAACACGAAGGGTAGAGCCACGAAACCGAAGGTTCCGTACAGGAACAGGCGCTCGGAGCCGGTGGCTGCGCCGAGTACCACCAGCGTGGTCAAGCCCAGCACCACCCAGACCAGCAGGTTGAGTCGCAGCAGCGGCCCGAGGACGTGGTTGAAGCCGAAGACGGCGAGGGCCTTGGCTATAGTCATGTCGGTTCACCTCCGAATGTTCGCTTTGATTGGTGATTGCCGCCGCGCACCGGAGCGGCAGCGCGTATCCAACAGGCTACCCTATTTCACTAGGCGACTTTGGACGGTGACGCATCCGGAAGCCCAGAGCCCGGCAACATATTTCGGGCATCCTCACGTACTCCCGGCCTGTAAGCAGTTGCGTGAAACAGGACAGGAAAGCCTTGACCAGAGAACATGCGTTCTTCTATCCTTTATTTCACAATGCTTACCTGTATTGGTGTTCCGAACTTTCATGCCGCCGTCAGGCTTCGCCGACATCCGTCGCTCCGCCCGGAGCGCGTGGTGCTGGTGGACGAAGGACTGCGTCCACCGCGTGTGGTTGCCTCTGGACAGGCAGCCTTGGCCGCTGGCGTCAAGCCTGGTATGACGGTACGCCGGGCGCAGGCGCTCTGCCCCTCGGCAGTGTGTCTCTCGCACGACCGGGAGGAGGCCGCCGACGCTTTTCAGGGCATCGTATCTGTCCTGGAGATGTTCAGCCCTGGGGTGGAAGCCACGGAGCCCGGGCTCGCCTTCCTTGATGCAGGCCCCTGGCAGGGATTGCAGAAGACCCTTGAGGAAGGCAACGCCATCCTGGCGGCGCTGACCCTCAGGACCGGTTTTCGGGCCGGCATCGGCACGGGGCAGTCCCGCTTCGTAGCGAGCACAGCGGCGGAGGAAGCCGGACCTGGCCGTGTCCTCGTGGTCGGGCCCGGCGACGAGAAGCGCTTTCTGGGACCGCTCAGCGTGGCCCTCCTCCCTGTTGAAGGAAAGACGCTCCGACGCCTGGACCTCCTGGGCCTCCGGACGCTGGGGCAAGTCCGCTCCATCCTGCGCGAAGATCTCATCCACCAGTTCGGCAAGGAAGGCCGTCTCATGGCCGACCTCGCCAGCGGTATCGACTCCACTCCGTTGAGTGTCCGGCGTGAGCCCGAGCCCTTGACTGCTTCTCTGGATTTCGACGGCCCGGTGGAGCGCGGCGACGCGCTGTTGGGGGCAGCGCTCCAGCTCCTGGAGAAGCTCTTCGCCCGGCTGCGGAAGCGGTACCAGCTTTGCACGAGAGTGGTCTTGCGGCTTCATCTCGACGACGGCAGTACCGTGCCGATCACGGCGAACCTGGCCACTCCCGTCGGAGAGCCGGAGCTGGCGCTCAAGGCTCTCCGTTCCCGTTTCTCAACCCTCCTCCTCACCCGGCCGGCCGTTGGGATCGAGGTACACCTGGAAGGGCTGGGTCCGGAACAGGGTCAGCAG
>JACQUI010000346.1 GCA_016210395.1 Chloroflexota bacterium
GGCTGACGACTTTGACTACGTGCATGGCCCAAGACTTCGCTTTCGGCATGCCATATTTATAGCACAACACCCCCACAGCAGTCAACAGTATTACTGCCTACATCCGCAAAGCTGCTCCGCTTCAAACCCCTGGAAGTTCAGTCTAAGGCCTCCTGCGCAGCCGACGGCGTTTGCCCACGAGGTATCCCCTGGCGACCCCCATTCTCTTGGCGATAGCATCAGTGGGGGCAGCCTCCCGCCACTGCGGGGACAATGCTCACTTCGCCGTTTTCCTCCGCGTTGGTGTCGAGCCCGTTGAGGTAGCCGATGTCTTCTCCGTTGAGGTAGATGTTGACAAAGCGTCTCAGGTTGCCTGATTCGTCCAAAAGCTGACCTAGGACGCCTGGGAACCTGTCCTCAAGGTTGTGAAGCAGTTGCCCAACGGTGTTTCCCTCCAGACTCACCCGGGCAAGCCCGTTTGTCGCGGAGCGTAACGGGCTAGGGATTCTGACCAGTGTGCTCATGCAATAGCCTCCTTGTGCTCAACAGGGCAAGTGTTCCGATTGCCCTGCCGGTACCAGAATCCTCTCAGGTTCCGGTCACGCAAGATGTCGCCTCCCCGACATCTATTCTTCGTCTTGCCGGGTATCCTCGTTTGTGAGACGACGGAGAAACGCACAGGCAACGTTTCCAGGCAACTGGCGCGCCATGACGGGCTCCCAACGGGCCGGAAGGCGGCCTCTTGTCGCTGAACCAAGCTATGGAGATGCACCGAATGCACGTCAGCGCCCGAGCATCAGAAACCGGCCAGGGAAGACAGGGGAGTTTGAAGGCAGGAGTGGCCTACGGTTTCCTGTCTGGGCTTGTGGCGATCGGCTGCTGCGTCTCTCCTGTGGTGATGGTCTTGGCCGGCGTTGCTACTGCTGCGGAGGCGGTGACGTTGGGCGATACCCTCTACTATTCCTACGGCTGGTTCTTTCGTGGGGTGGGGCTGATGCTGGGTATCCTGGCAATCGTCTTGTACCTTCGCCGGCGGAATAGTTGCAACGCAGGTGGCCTGAAGCGGTACAGAGTGATGCCTCTTCTCCTTGGGGGGACAAGCGTGGCAACCTACGCCGGTCTGTTCTGGTTCACCAAGTATCTGGCCAACATGTATGGATGATGTCTTATGCGCGCTCCTATGAAGAAAGCATGGCCAATTGGACGGTTGGGGCTGATCGCGCTGGCAATCCTGGCCCTGGCGGGATGCGCTGCCTCGTCGCCGGCTCCTGCTGCTAAGCCGGGCGTTCATCTCGCTCAGGATTTTCAGATCACGCTGTACGGCGGCCAGGCAGCCTTGGGCGGGGAGAAGGTACTGCTTTCCAGTGTTGTTTCCCAGGGCAAACCCGTTGTGTTGAACTTCTACGCGGGGCTATGCCCTCCTTGCCGGGCCGAGATGCCCGATATCCAGACGTTCAGCAGCCAGTATCACGATAGAGTCACCGTCGTCAGTGTGGACATTGGCCCGTTCGTGGGCTTGGGATCAAGCGCTGACGGCAAAGCACTGGTCAAAGAGCTTGGACTCACGTATCCCACAGGAACTACCTATGACGGCAAGGCAGTCGCCGCGTATCAGATCCTCGGCATGCCGACCACGGTGTTCCTGACCCCCGACGGCAAGGTCTTCAAGAAATGGACCGGCCTTCTGACTCGGACAAAGCTGGTGGAGCTTGCCAACGACCTGCTGGCGTCGTCACCGGCATAAGCTTGGAGAAGGGTGGACCCCATGCCGGTAGTCAAGGGAGAAGGGCCAGGCGGTAGCTCCGCACCCAAGCTGGGGTCCGGCAAGCGGTCGTGGGCGGCTTCCCTCAGTTGGGCAACTCTTCTGGTTGCCGTGGCGATAGGACTCAGCGTCACCATCAATCCCTTGCTGGGAAGGCGCGTCCACTGGGACTGGACTCTCCCGCTCGCACTGGCGCTGTTTGCCGTCCTTTCCCTGGCTCTTCGCCGTCGTTGGATGTAAGGGTGGTGTGGCATGCTTAAAAGGCTCGCGAAGTGGAAAGCCGCCTATGCTGCCTTGTCTGTCCTCGCACTGGCGGTTGGTTGCAGCGCCGGCCAGACATCCGGTGGGCAGGACAGAGATGCCGTACCGCCTTCTCCGCCGCCTCCGCACCAATCCCCCCAGGACTTGAAAGGCGTGCGCTTCTCGGTCGCGGCGTGGCCGAGGACAAACTTCCGCATCCACAGCGTGCCCCTGGATGAGTTCTTTGGAGGCGGCCCAGGGAAGGACGATATTCCACCTCTTGACAAGCCGACGTTTGAGGACGTGGAACGAGCAGACGCGTGGCTGGACGACCGTGAGCCTGTACAGCTTGTGTCCTTCAATGGCGACGTACGAGCTTACCCCCAGCAAGTCCTGATCTGGCATGAGGTGGTGAATGACGTCGTGGGAGGCGAGCCGGTAACGGTAACGTACTGACCGCTTTGCAACACCGCCTTCGTGTTTAGGCGGACGGTCGATGGGCAGATCCTGGACTTTGGAACGACAGGTCTCCTGCGCTTCAGCAACCTGGTCATGTACGACCGCCAAACTGAGTCCTGGTGGCAAGAGGGCGGCGGGGAAGCCGTCGTTGGCGATATGACGGGCCAGAGATTGGAATTGGCGCCGTTGAGCATCGTTTCCTGGAAGGAGTTCAAGGCCGAGTATCCCAAGGGCAAGGTCCTCTCCCGCGCCACCGGCTACAAGCGTCCTTACGGAACAAACCCGTATGTCTCCTATGACTCCGCTTCAGCCCCGTTTCTCTTTCACGAGGCCGTTGACCGGCGGCTCCCTGCCCTGGAGCGCGTAGTAGGGATCAGCGTTGGCAAGGAGTCCCTTGCCGTGCCCTATTCAGTATTGGAAACGGAGCCACTAGTCCATCTCACGCTCGGGGGACACGACCTGGTCATTTTTTACGAGAAGGGATTGTCTTCTGTGCTGGACAAAGAATCTACTGCCAGGGGAAGAGACGTAGGTTCCGCAGGGGTATTCAGCCCTTATGCAGGAAGCCAGAAATTGACTTTTCACATTGCTGAGGGCCGGGTGGTTGATGATCAGACCGGGAGCAGTTGGAGCTTGCTGGGGATTGGGCAGACTGGCCCATTATTGGGCGTGTCTCTCAGGCCGCTGGTCCACAGCCCGGCGCAGTTCTGGTTTAGCTGGGTTGTGTTCAAGCCGGATACTCTGATATATCGGGGAAAGAGCTGATGGCGAGCCTGCCGTACGTGGCAGGGAGAGTCTGAGAGGGGCGCGGGCATGGCTGGTGAAATTGAAATCGCTGTGTATCCCATTGCAGGCAGGCAGTGGTTCTTCCACATTCCAGAGGCGTTCTGCGTCGAATGTGAGATGACGGTCCACGTTGTGCGAAAAGTGATAGCGGAGATGGGAAACCCTCCTGACATAAGCCTCCGGATCAGGCCCTGGTTACAATACGTTCCTCTATCGCTGCTCAGAGGCGGCTGGCATCCGCCCGTGGTTACCGTTAACGGCAAGCGGTTTAGCCAGGGCGCCGTCCCTGACGGCGCATCGCTGAAGGCTGTGCTGGAGCGATACATGAAGAAGGAGTCACAAGCATGACAGCACGGCCAAGAACTTCAGGCCCAGCCGTGGAACGCGAGACCGATTTCATCTTTCATGAGCTCACACGGAGTATATGTCCGGTGTGCAAGAGAGTGATAGACGCCCAGATCATCCTCCAGGACAACAAGGTCTACCTGCGAAAGCGCTGTCCAACGCACGGGTGGTTCAAGGGCTTGATAAGCTCGGATGCGCAGATGTACGTTGCCTCTGCGGCCTACAATAAGCCCGGTACGATGCCTTTGCAGTTCAGCACTGAGGTGAACGAAGGCTGCCCCCTGGACTGCGGGCTTTGCCCTGAACACAAGCAGCATACCTGCTTGGCCTTGATTGAAGTCAACTCAGGCTGCAACCTGAACTGCCCCATTTGCTTCGCGAATGCAGGGGAGGGATTCAGCTTGACGATGGATGAAGTGGAGCGCATGCTCGACCGGTTCATAGAGCTGGAAGGCGATCCCGAGGTTGTGCAATTCAGTGGAGGCGAACCAACCATACATCCGCGCATCCTTGACATGGTGCGCGCCGCGATGGCCAGGGGTATCCCACATGTCATGATCAACACCAACGGGTTGCGTATTGCCAAGGACGACCGGTTCCTGAAGGAGATTGCAGAGGTCCGGCCTACAATTTATCTTCAGTTTGATGGGCTGGAGCGGGAAACGTACAGGAAGATTCGCGGCGAAGACCTTTTGGACATGAAACTCCGCTGCCTGGACCGCCTTGCGGGTGTTGATGTGGACGTTGCCCTGGTGGCTGCGGTGGAGCGGGGCATCAATGACCACGAAGTCGGCGCGCTGGTCAAGTTTGGCATGCAACACCCGGCGGTCCGCGGTGTGGTCTTCCAGCCTGTTACCCACACGGGACGCCACTTGCCCTTCGATCCACTGCAACGAATGACGATCCCCGACGTCCTTCACGGCATCGTACAACAAACCGGGGGCATGTTTGTTGAAAAGGATTTTGTCCCAGTGCCCTGCTGCTTCCCGACGTGTCAGGTGAACACCTACGTGTACACTGATGGCGATACAGTGATTCCTTTGCCAAGGGTATTACCCGTAGAACAATACCTGGATTACATAACGAACCGCACGCTGCCGCAGATACCTTCGCTGCCGGACATCCAAACGGCGTTGGAGAAACTCTGGTCCGCATCTGCTGTGGCCGGGTCTTCAAAAGCGGCCAGCCAGTTCAGTTGCGCCTGCGGTGTATCTCTGGACCTGGGGACCGACGCCACGCATCTCAAAAAGCATATCTTCCAGATCGCCCTGAAGGACTTCATGGACCCGTATACGTTCAACGTCAAACAGGTGATGAAGTGCTGTGTGGGAGTGCTTGTGCCGGATGGCCGCCTCATCCCCTTCTGTTCATATAACAGCGTGGGATATAGAGAGCAGGTGCGCAGCCAACTGAGCAGTCGAAGGGAAGGGGCGTGGCATGTCCGGAGCAGTAAGTAGCAGCGCGTTGCTGAATATCGGTTGCTGCACGGACCTCTACCAGCTCCCCATCGTCCGTCAGCTTATGGGTGGCGCCCTGCACCCGGGAGGGCTGGCCGTCACTAGGGCGATGGCAAAGCGCCTGTCGTTGAGCAAGGGTGGCCGTCTCCTGGACGTTGCCTGTGGCTATGGGACGAGCGCTTTGATGATCGCGCAGACATACAAATGCGCTGTGGTTGGGATGGACGCCAGTGCGGCGGCCCTTGACCAGGCCAGAGAGGAGGCGCGGCGTCTCCGGCTTGACCAGGCCGTGTCATTGGTCCAGGGTGACGCAGGCGCCTCTCCCTTTGCGCCTTCTTCTTTCACGGGAGCTCTCTGTGAATGCGCGACCTCCTTGTTTGACGATAGACTCGCAAGCCTGAAGGAGGTCGCGCGCGTTCTAGAGCCTGGAGGCCGGTTGGCCCTGAGCGACGTTACGTTCCGGCCAAGCGCGTTGCCTGGCCCGCTGGACACGCCCCTGGCGCGGATGCTGTGCATCCCGCTGGGCGTTGGGCCTGAGGATTTCCGGCACTTGCTCAAAGAGGCCGGTCTGGAGGTGGAAGATGCCACCGATTGCTCTGAAGCAATCACAGGTCTGGTGGGAAAGGTGCAACAGCTTTTCGGGTCCCAACCGGTTTCTTCTGGGGACAGCGCGCAAGGACCGGCGGCCCGGGAATTGACGGCAGCGCTTGATTGCACAAAGCAGCTTGTCCTAGAAGGTGACCTTGGCTATTGGGCTTTCATTGCTCGCAAACCTGCCTGTTGAATGCTAACCTGGTGGGACGGTACTCGTGACCTGGAGTTTGATCACTGTCAATGGCACATCCGGAAAGGGGCATATTGGTGGCACGGCAAGGGCTGGGTTTCTTGATTGTTCCTCTGCTGATAGGGGCCGGCGGCGCGTGTGGGGGGGAGATTCTTCCGACCCCAACGGCGGGGGTTCCGAACGTTGCTACCTCAGTCAAACCGTTGGAAAGCATACTGGCCGGCGAAGTTTCCTTCGTGGATCTGCAGCCAACCAGTGTCACGGTGCTTGTTGACACCACGATCCCAGTAGTATGCGCAGCCGCCTACGGCAGCACGACCGGCTATGGCCAGCTTGCAACTGATACCGACATGGCTGGGAGCGGTCATCAAGACCACCACCCGTCACTTGCCAACCTGCAGCCCAACACCACGTATCACATCCGGCTTCAGGGGGTCGGCCCGGATGGGAGCCTCTATCAGAGCCGGGACTACACCATCCAGACTCCGCCTGGCAGTGTTCTTCCTCAGGCCACACCAGCGCCGAACGCCAATGCTGGAGACAGGCCCTCCGGGGATAATCTCGCTCTGCTCGCGCACGGCGGCCGGATCACCGGGGTGAGCAGTAACTTTGGGGGAGGCGGCAACGCATCCACCTACGGCGCCAATAACGCAATTGACGGCGATCCGACGACGCAGTGGTCCTCAAACGGGGACGGTGACAACGCCTGGATTGAGATTACGTTGGCGAGCGAGACGGAGGTTACCGCCATCGGATTTCAGACGCGGACCATGGGTGCTTCAGCTCAAATCCTCTCCTTCCAGGTGGTCACAGACCTTGCCGAGACGTACGGCCCCTTCACGCTTTCCGATGCGTCACGCGTCTATTATTTCTCTTTCCCCCGCAGCTTTCGAGCGTCAAAGCTGCGCTTTGAAGCAGTGCAGACCAACGGTGGAAATACTGGAGCAGCCGAACTAGAGGTCTATGGCCTCGTAGATGGTATGTAGCCTGATGACCATACCGTAGCTGCCAGCCACTCGCTGCGCTGCCGCCTCCTCCGCGCACATCTCCGTGGTATGCTTGCTCCGTCCAACGAGCCGTGTGCCCAGTTCCCAGCAGCGCAGCATATGAAGATCCTACAGGACGGCGAGACCGGCAGCGGCTGCGGAGGTACGGCGTGGCGCAGTTGCCACCTTTGCCGGTTCTGCCCGCAGGGCGACGAAGAGGAAGGCGGCGCGGGCAGCGGTGGCGAGCCTGCTGCTCGGCGACGGAGCGTACCTCGTGCTGCCGGCGTCGAAGTATTGCGAGAGGGGAAGCGCCAAATGACCAGGCGGGTCTTCTCAAGCTTTCCCCACGGCCCTTGTGGCGAAGCCCAAAGCACTTCAAAAGAAGGCGTGTTCGTATGCCTAGAGCACCTTCGCCACCTCAGCCTTCAGAAGACGGTTGATCTCGGGCAGGTTGAAGCCGATCTCCGCCAGGATTTCTCGAGTGTCGCGACCGGGGCGCAGGGGCGCATCGTGGCGCTTGGAGAAATGGTAGTCGGAGCTTTCGTAGGGCAACGTCGGCAAGGCAAGCTCAACATTGTTGCCCTGGGAATGCAAAAGGCGATGAGGGGCTTGAACCTGCGGTTCCTCCAGCACTGTTGCCGGCGTGTTCAATGGGGCCACCGGGATGCCGTTGTCCTCCATGAGGCGCACGAGGCGGCTTCTCTCCATAGATCGCGCGGCCGCTTCAATGCGTGGGAGGGTTAGCTCCCGGTTCCTGGCCCTTCCCAGGTTGTCCTCCAGATCGGGATTCTCTGCCAAGTCCTCCAGGTGCAGGGCCTGGCACAGACGTTTCCACTGGGCGTTGCTGGTAACCCCAATGAACACCTGGCGGCCATCGGAGCACTCAAACAGGTCGTAGACTCCCCATCCGCCGGTGCGGTTCCCGCGGTCCCGTTCTCCCATGGGTTGCGGGGCCTGGCCACTCTGCTGGGCGCCGGCCATGTGCTGGCCCACATAGAAGAGGGCCGTTTCAAAGAGACCGCCGGTGATCTTCTGGCCTTTTCCTGTGGTCTGGCGCTCCAATAACGCCCCCAAGACGCCAACCACCGCGTACGTGGCTGCTCCAATATCCACAACGCTTGCTCCCGCGCGCAGGGGTTGCCCCTTCAGGCCCGTCATGTATGCCAGGCCGGACATCATTTGCGCCAGCTCGTCAAGAGAGGGCTGGTTGCTGTTAGGGCCGCCCAAGAACCCTTTCACGCTGCAGTAGATGATCCGGGGATTGCGCTGGGCAAGCTGGTCATAGCCGATTCCCAGGCGGTCGGTGGTTCCGGGCCCCATGTTCTCGACCATGACATCCGACCTGTCAGCGAGGCGATGGAAGATCTCCAACCCCTCCGGTTTCTTGAGGTCCAGCACGATACTGCGTTTATTGCGGTTGAAGAAGAAGAAGCTGCCATTTCGCACCGTGCCAATGCGGCTGGGCTCCAGCGCATCCGGCGGCTCTACCTTTATGACGTCGGCCCCCATGTCTGCGAGGATGAGCCCGGCGGAGGGCCCAGCCACGATCTGTGATAGCTCCAGCACGCGAATGTTGCGCAGAGGAAGCGTGGTCATAACAGTGCTCCTGTGAGGTACAATTTTCAGGCGCGAGTATTATCCCACTGTTGTCAATATGCGTCACTGAATAGAGGTACACCCTACGAAAATGATGCAAAAGGATCAGTTTTTCGTCTTTTGCGACAACCTGGTCCTTGCCTCGCTCACGCACAGACTCAGTGACAGTTTCCCAGGAGGATGGGCTGCCACTTTTGCCTACGGGTTCGTGTAGATCCAGTGGGGGCTGGAGGCCAGCAGGCGCAGGGCAACGAAGAGGAAGGCGGAGAGGGCGAGCGCGCCGAGGTTGGCCCGCGCCCACTTCGCGGCGTGCCATCCGCCCATGCGGTGCAGGTGCAGCAGGCCGCCGTAAATGACCCAGGTGGCCAGCGCCCACGTCTCCACAGGGTCCCAGCTCCAGTACGCGCCCCAGGCGGTGTTGGCCCACACTGCGCCTGTGGCGATGACCACCGCCAGCACCAGGAAGCCCAGGGAGACCAGCCGCACGCTCAGGTCCTCCAGCGCGAATTGCCCTGCCCCCGCGTCTTCCGTCGAGGGCCCCAGCGCCGCGACAACCGCAGTCTTGGCGCGCCGCAGGTACACCAGGGACGCGCCTGCGCCGACGACCAGGCTCGCCAGCGCGACCTTGGCCATGCCGACGTGAACCCACAGCCACATGCTTCGCATGGCCGGCGACTGGAACTGCGGGGCCGATGCGCTCAGGACACCGCTGCCCAGCAGGAGCAAGGCTCCAGGCGCGGCCAGCACGCCCGCCGGCCGGAGCTGGGGCAGCCGCCACTGGACGGCGAGGAACAGGGCCAGCAGCACCCAGGCGTAGGAGGCCAGGGCCTCGTAGAGGCCCAGGTAGGGGCCGTGGCCGGTGGTGGTCCAGCGCGCCAGCAGGGCAACGGTCAGCAAGGCCAGCGCCAGGGCGGTGGCGGCGACGCCCCAGACAGCGAGGCGCTGCCTGCCGAAGCTGGCCCCGCCGGCGAAGAGGAGCGATGCGCCCCCTGTTGCGACGAGGGCGGCCCAGTACAGCGTGTGTGCGAAACCGATCATCCCATCCGCCTCTCAGAGGCCCTGCGGGGCAGGCAGCCCCTTTCGTGGTTCGACAAGCTCACCACGAACGGGCGCTCGATTCGACACGCATGGCGTTCGCCCTCACCCGCTCCGATTGCATCGGGGCGGCCTCTCCCAGGGGGACACGGGCAGGGAGACCCTGCCCTACGGATGCGCTCCTACGGTCGCGGCCGAGTGACCTTTCCCAGGGGAGAGGTATGGAGAGCGTCTCTCTATTGTCTCACAGGTGGGGAGACGCTTGCCGCAAGCGCGCGCAGATCGCGCTCCAGGCGGTCGCGAGGGCCGGGGCCTTGCAGCGACAGCCGCCAGCCATCCCCGTTGCAAGAGAGGAAGACCCAGCGTGGCGAGACGAAGAGCGCCAGTGTCAAGCCGAGAATGGCCAGCAGCGCTCCTGCCAGCAACACGGGGTAGCCCACGTCGCGGCTCACCATGAAGAGCGCCCAGGGGCGGACCCCCGCGAACTCCAGCGTGCCGCCGGCCAAAGGCATCTTGGCCCCCATGTCCACGCGTTCACGGGCCGCGCCAGGAGCGCTCCTTTCGGGGCGCATCTCCAGCCACACCGATGCGCCGGGCTTACCTTCCAGCGCGGACCGCCAGTCGCCAGACATCTCGGCCTGGAAGGAGGCGTCCGTCCCCGGCACGTTGAACCGGTTGACCAGTCTGCCGCTCACCTCGAAAAAATTGAGGTAGCCTTCTGCGGGCTGGGAATCGCTGTTCGGGGTGTACCGCAGGAGCGCCGCCGGGCCGAGGGGGCTGCCCAGTGTAAGCGTGGTTGCTCCCACTCGCAGCGACCCGTTCCTGCCGATGTCCCCTGCGTCCTCGCCGCCGCTGCCGCTGTTCAGGGCTGCGTTGGCTGAGATGCTCTTGACGGAGCCGTCGGGCCAGAAGGTCAGTGACAGGTCTTCAACGTACGCCGTCAGCATCGGCTGGCTGGATGCAAGTGGGCCGCTCCTCTGCTGGGCATAGCCATTGCGCTCTTGAAAGACCTGGCCAGGGGCAAGCTCCACGTAGCCAACAAAACGCGTCGCGGCGCTCAGGAATGCGCCCGCGATCAGCACTAGCAGACCGGCGTGGAAGAGCAACGATCCCCACGGCCCGATCGCGCCCGTGCGGGCGGCAATCCCCAGCCCCTGCGTGGCGACCGCGTAGCGCTTGCTTCGAAGCATGGACTCGACGTTGGCGGGGACGTCCGAGGAGGCTGCGAGGCTTACCTCGGCGCGCGGCCCCCTGGGAGACGCGCCGCGCCTTGCCAGCCGCCATGCCCTGCGGGAGACGGAGACGGAGAGGGCGAGAGCCAAGACGACGCTGATGGCCCAGAACCAGGGCATGGATGCGACGCGGTCCAGACCCGTGGTTTCGGCCAGGCGGGCGATGAAGGGGTAGCGCGCCCGCCACATCGTGTACTGCAGATCGGTCGCCACGCCCCGCTGGGGCAGGGCGGCCTGGACGGCCAGGCTGAAGAGCAGCAGGCCCATGAGGGCCAGGGCTATGTTGTGGGAGGCAAGCACGGCCAGGATGCGGCTTACGAGCCGGGCGGCCATCGGCCTCGCCCCGCGCTTTCCGTTCTTCGATATGGCAATGGCTACCATGAACGCACTTCCATTACCTGCAAGTGTCCATGGCCGTGCCGCAATCATCCCGAGTCCATTGGCCGCTTGCCCGCCATGTATCTACAGTGGTAAGCCCGCCGGAGTACGGACGGTTGATGTAGGGGGTGCCGTCGCCGGTAAACCCAAGCAGATGGTCACGATAGTAGCCGTGTGTTACTGCCACATGGCAGTCCATACACACAATGGGATTGTCGTTGTACGCCTTGTTCCGGGCCCCCACCATGAGGCCGTGAAGATTATTGCCTCCTCCTGAGAATCCAGTATTGCTCGCCCCCCCGCTCCCGGGTCCGTACGTGCTCCATGCATGACATTTGAAGCACAGGTGGTTCTGGGTCCCACTCCGTCCTGTCGTCCGATCCCACTGACCTTTCAAAATAAAGGAGTTGGTGGAGCCATGTGGCCCCGCAGGGTCCGTGGGCGTCTCGCTGGCGTGGCAATCGTTGCACACCATGCGGCTTGTGGGCGTGAACCCTCCGATGAGGCTGGAAGCGTAGGATGTGCCGTTCCACAATTGAAAGGGGTTCTTTCCCACAGCCATCACGGGCATGTAGGACGGGTTCAGCGGGTTGAACTCCTTGGCCACGTCAGTCTGTGGGAAGCCCCCGCTGGGCGTGGTCGGCGGAGACGTTCCCCAAGCCCACGAAGAGTGGCATTTGAAGCACAGCTCGTACATGTAGGTGACGGGGCTCACGGTGGAAAAACTGCTCGGCGTGGTCCAGGCCCCGGTATAGGAAGGCGATACGCCCCAGACGCCCTGTTGTGGCCCGAAGGCGTAGGCGCTGCCCACCGTATGGTTGCCCGCAGCCGCGTAGTGGGGGTTGTGGCAATCCGCGCATGAGACGTGCCGGTTGGCGCCGGAGAAGCTGGACGGGCTCTTCGTGTCCCACTCCGAAAGGGCGTGCAGGACGGACGTGGTGGAGATGGGCATCTTGTACGTCTTGTTGAACTGCGCCTGGATGTTGGGCGCGCCGGTGCCGTCGTGGCAGGTGAAGCACACCTGCTCCTGGGGCCACTGCTTGTACAGAGTGCTGGGCGATTGTGCCGTGTGCACGCGGTGGCAAGCGGCGCAAGCGGACGTATCCGCCGAGTAGGGCTGGTGGAAATTGTGCGCAGGCGGCCCAGGGGTTGGAGTGGGGGGTGGCGCTATCTGGACTATGATCTGAGTCTCCGGGTGCTCGTATGTCAAAACGGTCCCATTGTTGGTCAACCGGAAGTAGTAGGCGACGCCATCACCTGCATTGTTGTTCGCCTGAACGCTAAACTCAATCTCCGCATGGGAGCTTGCGTTGAGGGTGAAGGTTGCGCTGGCCGGGTTCTGAGTATCATAGGCAATGCCCGTTTGCGCTGTCCCGACGCCTGTGCCCAGACCGAAATTGCCGGTAGCGATGGCAGCGCCGTTGGTGAACTGGGTGGTGTCGGAGACAAAGAAGGCTGGCGCGCCGGAAGCGGTGGGAACGGCAGCATAGCCAGACCCGGGCGTGCTTGTCCACTCCAACCGCGGTGTCCAGGTCGTGTTCGTGCCTCCGTTGTTGTAGAGCTGGTACCGCACCCGGAAGTTCGTGTTCCTAGGAACGGACGTGGCGGGCGTGTCCGCAGAAGCATACCATGTCATGGCTGCCAGCGCATTGTCTTTGCCAATGCGGTAATGGTCCGAGCAAAGGGAACACGGCGACTGCATAGTGATCTGGGCTTCTGCCACGTCGTAGCTGTTGAGCGCAGACCCGCCGCTGGTTAGCCGGAAGTAGTACGAGGAACCCAACACAGCGTTGGCATTGGCCCGAATATTGAACTCCACCTCGGTGTACGCTCCGCTGTTGAGGCCAATTGAGGCTGCCGCCGGGTTCTCGGCGTCGTAGGCGATGCCCCCCTGGGCAATCCCTGTTCCAGCTCCCAAGCCGAAGTTGCCAGTGGCAATGGCAGCCCCGCTGTCATACCACAAGGTGTTTGCCACATAGAAAGCGTCAGCCCCTGAAGTTGCCGGCACGGCCGCATAGCCGGAACCCGAGGTGGCGGTCCAATCCAGGCGGGGTGTCCACGTAGCGTTCAACTCCCCGTCGTTGTACAACTGGAAGCGGACGCGGAAGCCAGCCTCACGTGCAATCCCGGTGGCAGGCGAGTTGGTAGCCGCGTGCCAGGTCATGGTGGTCAGGTCGCCGTCCTGGCCAATGCGGTACTTGGCCTGGCGCACGACGCCCGGCGTCTGCAGCTTGACCAGGGCGTCTGAAACGTCGTAGCCATCCAGCAGCGCCCCGCCGTTGGTGAGGCGAAAGTAGTAGGTGGCGCCGAGGGTCGCGTTGGAGTTCGCTTGAACGCTGAACTCTATCTCAGTGTAAGAGTTTGCGTTCAAAGTGAACGTTGCGCCGACTGGGTTCTGGGTATCATATGCAATGCCCGCCTGGGCGGAGCCCGTGCCGGCGCCCAGGGCGAAGTTGCCCGTGGCAATGCTTGCGCCATTAGTGTATTGAGCGGTATCTGCCACAAAGAAGGCAGGTGCGCCCGAGGCGGTGGGGACTGCGGCGTAGCCTGACCCCTGAGTGGCGGTCCACTCTAACGTTGGCGTCAACGTTTTGTTGGCAGCCCCGTTGTTGTAAAGCTGGAACCGGACTCGGAAGTTGGTGTTCCGGGGCATTCCTGAAGCCAGCGCGTCCGTGTTCGCGTACCACGTCATTGCTGTTAGAGGACTGTCTTGCCCTATACGATAGTGAGCCTGGCGCACCAGGCCTACCAGGGCCTGCATCGTGATCTGAGCGTCGCCAGTCTCATAGGCAGTGAGCGCGGCGCCCGCGTTTGTAAGGCGGAAGTAGTACGTGGATCCCTGAGCAGCGTTGCTGTTCCCCTGGATGTTGAACTCAATCTCGGTGTAGCTGTTGGCGTTCAATGTGAAGGCCGCGCCAGCGGGGTTCTGTGTGTCGTAGGCCGCGCCGGCCTGGGCGCTGCCCGTGCCCGTACCCATGCCAAAGTCGGGGGTGGCGATGGATGTCCCGTTGGTGTACTGGGTCGTGTCGGCGACGTAGAAGGGGGGCGCGCCGGAGGCGGTGGGCACGGCGGCATAGCCCGACCCCTGGGTGGCCGTCCATTCCAGTTGCGGTGTCCAGTTAACGCTCGTGCCGCCATTGTTGTAGAGCTGGAACCGTACGCGGAAGTTGATGTTCTGCGGGATGCCCGAGGCAGGGGCGTCGGTTGCCGCGTACCACGTCATTGACGTCAGGGCCGTGTCTTGGCCGATGCGGTAGTGGCTTTCACGCACGTTGCCAGCCAGCAGGATCGTTATCTGCGCGTACGCTTCGTAGGCCGTAAGGACTGCGGCGTTGTCTGTCAAACGGAAATAGTAGGTTGCGCCGTCCGAGGCGTTGGAGTTGGCCTTGATATTGAACTCGATCTCCGTGTAGGCGGCAACGTTCAGGGTAATATTCGCCGCTGGAGGGTTGACTGTATCGTAGGCGAAGCCGGCCTGGGCAGTGCCTGTTCCCGCGCCCAGGCCAAAGTTGCCTGTGGCGATGGTGGCGCCGTTGGTGAACTGAGTCGTGTCCGTGACAAAGAAGGGTGGAGCGCCTGTAGCGGTGGGCACGACAGCATACCCTGTGGTCTGGTTTGTGGAGTACTCCAGTTGGGGACGCCATGCTTTGCTTGCCGCGCCGTTGTTGTAGAGCTGGAAACGGATACGGAAGTTGGTGTCCTTGGGGATGTTGATCGCGCCGACGTCCGTGTTGGCGTACCATGTCATGCCCGTGAGGGGACTGTCCTGGCCGATACGGAAGTGGGCCTGGCGCACGACGCCTTGCTTCATCTGAGCGCTGACGTTGGAAGGGGCCGAGGTGTGGTCGAAGCCCAGGTAGATGGTGGGGGACTGGCCGTCGTCTTCATAGAAGTAGAACGTAACGCCAAGGCGTTCTCCGGGTTGCAGTGTGTTGGCGCCCATGGTGGCGTTCCACTGCATGAGCTGGTAGCTGGTGGTGACGTCGTACTGCGTGCCGTTCTGAGTGTACAGGAGTTGGGTTGTGGACCCGCTGCTTGAGATGCGGTACACTCGCGCCCGCACATACCCACGGGTGGACACGCTGCCCCGGATGTAAGGTCTGAGTGTCCATGTCCCGGAGATGTCCCAGACGGCGCCGGCAGGCACCGGGTCAGAGGCAAAGATGCTGATGCCGGCAGCATCGCTGAGCACCGTCTCTACCCGCCGGGGGATGGAAGGCGCCGTGGCGGTGTCCAGTGTCCCCGCCAGGGCGTTCTCGTTGAGAGTGTTGAACGTGGTGGAGCCGGCAACCACGTCCGCGGAGTGGAGGTTAAGCGTGTGGCTGCCGTGGGCTGGCTGGGGGGCCGGCGAGGGGACCTCCTGGGGCGCGGCGAAGAGCGTGGTGAGGCCGAAAGCGGCGGCGAGGACGGCCGCAAAAGACAAAGGGAGAGCCATGCTCTTCAGAAGCCGCCGCTTCCGTAGGGCTCCTACCGGCCGTCTGTCCGTAGCGTACCTCATTCCCTTCCCACTTCTTCCAGCAGGGTGCTACGCCTTCAAGGAGGCTCTTGCCCCTTCCCCCAACGGGAAGGGGTCAGGGGTTAGGTCTCTCCCCTTCCCTGCGCCCGCCGCGTCGCCCCTGCTGAAAGCGGCTGGCCAATGGACAGCCCTCACCCGGCTGCGCCGGTGACCGCTCCCTGAGCAGGGGCCTCAAGTTTTTCGTAGCTCTTGATGTACTCTTGCGATGTCTGCGCCAGGTCTGACTCAGGCGCAAGGCGGATGACCTCGCGCCACTCTGCCAGCGCGCCGGCTATGTCGGGCGTGGCGCTGTGGGAGAGAACGACGGCCAGGTTGAAGTGAGGGTCCGGCAGGGAGGGGTCCAGCGCAATGGCCTTCACGTATTCCTCTTTTGCCAGGCCAACCATCCCCTGGTACAGCAGGGAGGAGCCGAGGTCGTTCCTCACTTTGGCGTTGTCAGGCGCAACTTTCAGCGCGTCCGCAAAGGTATCGGCAGCCCTCGGGTAAAGGCGGATCTGGAAGTACAGTCCTCCCAGCTCGATAAGCGCCTCCGCATTGCCCGGTCCGCTAGCGACTATCTTCTCTAGCTCGGCAATCCGGGTACGCACGGCGTCCGCGGACGCAGCCTGCGGCGTTGGGGTAGCGGGACCCTGGGTCGCCTGGGCCTCCGCCAGCTTCTGAAGTGCCTCCGCATTGGCCGCCTCGGACTTGGCGGCTTCGGCGTCCGCCGGCGGCAGAGGCGTTGTGGTCTGCGCGGGATTGGCGCCTCCAAGCTGCGCGACCGCTAGGACCGCAACTATCCCCACCACAACGCCCAGGGCCAGCAGCCGCTGCCACAACTTGCTCATGAGCTTCTCCTTTTCCCCGTAGCCCCACCCTGGCTTCCCGCAGCACAAGCTGCGCCAGGAGGGCATGAATGCGCAGGGGCCCCTCTACCATGGTTTCAGGACTCCCAGACAGCAGCAAGAGGGGTTTCCCCCTAGCTCTGTTCCTTGCTTACTCCAACACGCCGATCTGCACCGTTCCGTTGATGCGGTCGGCAACGTACACCTTGTTTGTGTGCACCGCGATGCCCACAGGAGAGCCCAGCTCTTCCGGGCTTCCGGTGAACTGCCTAACGCCGCCCAGGTACTTGCCGTCGCGGGCAAACACGTCGAGCTGGCCCTCCAGGGCGCTGGCGACGATGATGTTCCCCGCAGAGTCCGTGGCGATCCCCCGTGGGAGGATAAGCCCCGCCGCCCACACATGCTGCACTGAGCCATCCGGGGCAAACTGCTGGAGACGGTTGTTGTTCGAGTCGGCTACAAGCAGGGACCCGTCGGGCAGGACAATCGAGAAATTGGGATAGGTCAGTGACCCCGGCGCGGTGCCTTTGCCTGCGCCGAAGGCCTGTATCAACGACCAGTCCTCTTGCCGGAACATCAGGACCTGGTGGAGCGACAGGTCGTTCACATAAGCCATTCCGTGGTCCAGAAGGATGCCCGCGGGGGCTGTCACCGCGTCCGCCACGTCCCCTTGGGTCAGTGGGCCGACATACTCTCTGTTTCGGAAGATCAAGATGCGTCCCATCGAAAGGTCTGAAACATACAACGTATCTTCGCCGTCCAGCGCCAGGGCCACCGGGTACTGCATTTCGACGCCCGGCTCAAAGGTGGGCCCTATGGTGAAGCTTGGAAGTCCAACCGCGTCAAAGACTCGCACGCACCTGCAGCCGCCATCGGCCACGTAGATGTCTCCCCGGGAAGAGACTGCGACGGCCATGGGCCGCGTCAGGCCGTCAGTGAGAGAGGTGACATACTGGGGGGAAAGGACGCTCGCCTTTGCGAGGGGGCTGGGGGTCGGCAGGGGAGCGCCGAAGGAGGTTAGCGTATTCCCGCAGGCCGCCGCCAGCGCCTGCAGCGCCGCCAGCGCAAGGACAAGCCACAGGCCTCCGTTGCGGAACAAGGAGAAGCCTTGCGCTGCGCCTCTCCTGGATATCTCTTGTCTGCTCCTGTGTGTCCCCACCATTACCCCCCTCCGCTGCGCCTGGAATCTCGTCTCACCCTCACCTGTCCCGATTGCATCGGGGCTCTTCCAGACGCCTGCTGAGGGGCCCCTTGCGGGGGCCCCTCAGCCTTGAGCGTATCTACCTATCCCAGGCTTACCACTGGTGGCATGCCTGACACATACCTCGGTTGTTGGTGTAGAGCAGTGTGCTCTCACTTCTACCGTTCAGCATGGTCTCGTCATTGAGCTGGGAGGGCGTCAGATCGTTGTCGCCCAGACCACCATACTGTTTGGTCAGCGAGTAGCCGGTCATGGTGGAAGCGCTGCCGTGCACTCTGTGGCAAGTCAAGCAGGTGACCACCTCGTTGACCATACCGTCCTTGCTGGCCAGCCGCAGGGTGGGGAAGCCCGCCAGCTTGGCAGTGTTCGAACCGCCCGTCTGCGTCTCAGGATTGGCGCGATTGGCCACTTCGGCCGGGTCCGGGTTGCTCCACGCCAGGTAGGACTTCTCCGTCGCGTGCCTGTAGTGGGTCACGCCGCCCGCAGTGTAGCCAGTGCTCGCGCCATCGGAGGGGTAGGCGTTGTGGCAAGCGCCGCACAAGCTGGCGATGCTGCCCGCGCCTGTGGTGGGCGATCCGCCCGTGCCCTCAGATGCATAGTACTCCTTGGTGTACTTGTCTGTAGGCTGCCAGCCACCCGTGCTGGAGATGCCGGGCCCGCCTTCGTCCTTCATGAGGGCCATGGTCGAGGTGCCTGACGCCGAGTTGAAGTAGACCTTCACCACCGGCGACTGGCTGTTGATGCTGGTCTTCAACAGGCGGTAGTTGGAGGTGCCATGCGGGTTGTGGCAGCTCGTGCACTGCAGGGGCGAGCTAAGGTTGCCGCTCTTCAAACCAGAGTTTGTCTGGTAGCCCCAGGGCTGCAGGGTGTTGTCTGCCGGGTCCGCATTGTGACGGGAGGTGACGGTCACGCCGTTGATATAGCGGAAGCCGCCGCCGTTCAGGGTGTTTACCCCGTATTGTCCACCGGTCTCGATGTCACCGGCGGCCGCGACGCGGGTCTCTACCTTGATAACTGCAGTGGTAGCGGACGCGGTGTCCGTCACGTTGATGGTGGTGATATTGATTGCGCCGGCTGCAGCCGCGACCTTTGCCTTGGTTGTAAGCCGGGCGTAGGCCACGCCGGGAATATCGCCCGCCATGGCAGGCACGCTGGAGGGTGTGCTCGTCAGGGTGGACGGATCGAAGTTGGCGCCGTTGGAGTCAGACGCGACTGCAAGGCTTACAGCCCTTGCGCCGCCTGTGTAGCGGTTGCGGACGGCTATTGTTATACTGGTGTTGCCGCCGGCCCCGACTGACAAAGCCGCATCCGGTATCACCGTTGCAGTGAGATACAGGATGTCTGCTTGGCGAACGACCGCGGAGTCTGGGTCAACTGTTGCATCCAGCTTCACGCCGTCCAAGACGTCCAGCCGGGAGCCGGCGCCATTGTGACAGGTGAGACACAGTGCGTACTGGGAGCTGGCCTTCAGCAGCTTGCCAACGCTCTGGCCCTGGTGGACCCTGTGGCACGCTGCGCACTGGTCGGGCAGCCCGTTGCCTGCGCCGCCGGTGGAGGTGTACCCGCCGTGCGGGCCTCCATCTGCATACGCAGCCGCTGCTGCGAATAAAGTTAGCAGGAGCGCTCCCGCTAACACCAACAAGAATCGTTTCATAGAACGGTCCTCCTTTCGATCCTTGCACACATCCAATTGAGATGCGTGCCGCTCCTTCTCCCTAGGTCATGGAACAATACTACTGGTGTCAACATCCCACCTCTATCCTGTGGTCGTAGTATTCCTGGAGGGTGGCGCAGGTATTCTTCCTCAGCCCCCCATAGGAGATTTGCTCAGGCCTCACCTCCTTTTCTACTGGAGTGCTTCATCTAGTGATGGAAAGCCAGAAGCACTGCACCGAGTCGCTTTCGACCTCTCCCTCTCCATACGGAGAGGGAGACCACAGGGGGAGAGGTCGCTAGTAGCGCCATATCTGCACGCGGTCATTACCCGTGTCGGCAACGTAGATCCTGCGGTTGCCGTCAACTGCCACAGAGTTGGGGTACAGGAACTCGCCATCCGCAAACCCGCTTTGGCCAAAGGTGAAGAGGAACTTCGCAGGCTCCGTGGAGGCGTCCCATACCTTCACGTTGTCTGATGTAACGTCTGCCACGTAGACGAATCCGCGATTGTCAATGGAAATGCCGCGGGGAAGAGCAAGGGCTTCGTCGCCCGAGGTGCGGCCGTAGGTGGCCACCAGGGCTGCAGACTGGTCCAGCACCACAACCCTGCCGCTGTTGCTGTCCGCCACGAAGGTGTAGTCCTTGTCCCCAAGGACGGCCAGGCTGGTCGGGAAGGAGAGGGTGTAGGGAACGCTGCCCCCCGCCTCTATGGCGGTGAGGAACCTTCCGGCGATGTCGTACTCCGCCAGGGGCGGCCCCTCAGGATTGGCGTTGGTCACGTACAGCGCGCCCTTGGGGCTGACCGTCACGCCAAGAGGCTCCCAGCGGCCGAACGCCGTTGGCGGGTCGCTCAGGATGCCCAGCCACTGGCCCTGCGGGTCATACATGTCCACTGCGTTGCGCACGCGGTCCACGACGAAGAGCATGCCGCTAGAAGCAAGGGCGATGCTCATAGGCTTGCGTTTGCCGGGGATGGAATCTGGGGGGAAGAGGTTCTGGACCGTGCCCCTGGTGCGCAGGTCCAAGACTCGGACGCCGCGGTCCCCGTCGCCCTCCGCAATGTAGAGGAGGGTGCCCTCGGCGTTCACTGCCACTGCCTGAGGGAGCTTCACGCCCAGGATGGAGGAGGTGTAGATAGGGGGTATGGGGCCGGTCACCGCTTGCACGCCGGGCAGATTGCGCACGTTCCGGTTCTTCATGAGGTTCTTAAAGGGGTTGCATCCGAGCCCCGCCACAATCAGGACCAGGGTGAGAATGAAGAGGAATTTCCACACTGCTGTCGCCGTCCTGGGTGTTGTCGCATCCATAGCCGCCTCCCTCATAGCTACTGGCTCCCCAGCCGCTGCATCCCGAACTGCGCGAGCATGAGCGTCGGGTCCAGGGCCAGCGCCTGCTGGTAGCTCTGCCGCGCCTCATCCTTCTGTTCCAGGGACTCCAGCGCCATTCCCAGGCCTTGGTACGCCTCGCCCATCTGGGGTTCGAGCCGTACCGCCTCCCGTAGCGCCTTCACCGCATCCTCATAGGAGCGTCCAGACAGGTGGATCATGCCCTGCGCGTACTTCTCCTTGCCCTTTTGCCCCAGGGTCCGGTAGGTTTCCGCCATGCCACGGTATGCGTCCACGAAGTTGGGGACCAGGCGCACGCTTCTGCCGTAGGACTCGATGGCCTCTTCAAAGGCGCCCGACTGGCGTTGTATCTGGCCGAGCTGGTACCAGGCGTCGGCGTCCACGGGGTTGATCTGCAGCGCATCGTAGAAGTATTGTTTCGCCGTGTCGTACTCCCCTTTGCGCCCGTAGATGGTCCCCAGGTCGTAGTAGACCGCCTCAAGCTGCTCTATTGTGAAACGGACGGGGTTGTCCTGGTTCAGCTCGGCAACTTTCAGGAAAGGCTCCAAGGCCCTGTCCATGTCCCCCTGCTCCAGGTAGACCCGGCCCATGCCGATGAGCGCCGTCTGGTTGTTCTCCTCCAGCTTCAGCACCTCGTTGAACTGCTCGATGGCGCTGTCATCGAACCCCCGGGCTGCGTAGGCAATAGCCACGGACAGCCGCGCCTGGACGCTCTGGGGGTCCAGCCGGACCTCCTCCTCCAACTCCGCGAGCGTGGCGTCTAGAAGGGTCTGACCGGAGCCCCTGGAACTGAAGACCGCCCATGCGATGCCGGCCGCAACGAGCAGCACGACCGCAGCGCCTGCAATCCAGAGCGCCTTGTTCCCCTTGGGACGCATCACGCGTGATACGGTTACCATCGTTTCCACCTTTCTCAACCCGGCCACTCAATCCACCGGCGGCGCTATCTGGCGTTTTGCCAGAGAAACAGGGTGACTGCCTTGATCTGATCGTCCGACAACGGGCCTCCGTAGGCCTTGCCCCAGGTTGGCATGCCAACACTGGGCTTCCCATTCCGTATCCGGGTCATCAGGCCCTCCTCGCTCATGTTGGAGAGCCACTCCCGTGAGCCCAGCGGGCACGGCCGCTTGCCAAACCCGTCCTGCCCGTGGCAGAAGACGCACGTGCTCATGTAGATATCTTTGCCGGATTCGGCGCTCACGGTGAACGGTCTGGCCGGCACGGGCGGAGCAGCGGGCGCGGGGGCAGCCGCCGGCTCTTTGATGACCGCGCTGGCAACCGCCTCTCCCACCTTCCCAAGGCCCGCCTCTGTCCACAGGAAGGCGGCGACCTCCTGTATTTCTTCGTCCGAGAGGGTGCCGCCCTTGGACTTGCCCCACGTGGGCATCATCGGCGGCTTGCCGTTGGTGATGGCGGTGACAACGCCCTGGAACGTCTTGGCCTTCAGCCAGTCGGCGTCGGCCAGCTTGCAGGTTGGGACCTTATCGCGGGTCTCGCCGTGGCACATGATGCACGTGCCCATGAACCTCGCTTTGCCTTTGGCCACCGCCTCCGCCGTCAAGACCGGCCCAGGCGCAGGCGCCGCTGCGCCGGCTGTGGCCAGGCCGGCCTCGGTCCACAGGAAAGACGCCACGTTCTTGATCTCCTCGTCGGAGAGGGTGCCGCCCTTGGACTTGCCCCACGTGGGCATCATCGGCGGCTTGCCGTTGGTGATAGCGCTCACGACGCCGTCGAAGGTCTTGGCCTTGAGCCAGCCGGCGTCGGCCAACTTGCAGGTCGGCACCTTGTCGCGGGTTTCGCCGTGGCACATGATGCACGTGCCCATGAAAGTCGCTTTGCCTTTGGCCACCGCCTCCGCCGAGATGGCTGGGCCGGCGGCGGCGGCCGGCGCGCCGCCGCCGGCAGAGAGGCCGGCTTCCGTCCAGAGGAATGTGGCGACGGCCTTGATCTCGTCGTCCGAGAGGGTGCCGCCCTTGGACTTGCCCCACGTGGGCATCATCGGCGGCTTGCCGTTGGTGATGGCGCTCACGACGCCGTCGAAGGTCTTGGCCTCCAGCCAGCCTTTGTCGGCCAGCTTGCAAGTCGGCACCTTGTCCCGGGTTTCACCGTGGCACATGATGCACGTGCCCATGAATAGCTCTTTGCCCTTGGCGGCAAGGGCTGCGGTGTCTGAACCCGAACCCGTGGCAGGCGCCGGGGCTTCGCTGCCTTCCTGGATTGGCGCAATGCCCGCGGCGTTCTTGAGGAAGGCCACAACGGACTTGACGTCGTCCTGGCTAAGGGGGCCGCCTTTCACGTTGCCCCAGGCAGGCATGGGACCCTTGCCAAGGGTGACGCTCTGTATGAGAGTGGCATCGCCTTTGCTCTTCAGCCAGTCGCCGTCGTACAGCTTGCAGGTGGGGACCTTGTCCCTGGTCTCGCCGTGGCACATGATGCACGTGCCCATGAAGATCTCTTTGCCCTTTGCCACCGTTGCAGCCGTCACGGAGACCTCAACGGGCGCGGGCGCCACGCCTCCGCCGGGTATGGCCTGGCCTGGGCCGGGGTTGGTCACCGCCTCTGACTGGGCGGTGGACTTCAGGAATTCCAGGATGGTGCCGACTTGCTGTTCGGTAAGGGAGCCGCCGGCTTTCTGACCCCACGCCGGCATGCCCTTAGCGTTGCCGCGAGTGATGGTGTCCAGCAAGACAGCGTCGGTTTCCCTGGCAAGGAACTCTTTGGAGAGCAGCTTGATGCCGGGGACTTTATCGCCGCTCTGGCCGTGACAGGCGGTACAGTTGCGCAGGAAAAGCTCGCGGCCCGTGCCGGGCGCGCCGGCAGACGCCAGGGCGGACGTGGAGTTCAGGCCGCTGGATGTCTTCAAGTAGGTCAACAGCGCCGCGATATCCGGCACGCCCATAGTCCCGCCGGCGCCCGTGCCAAAGGCCGGCATGACGCCCTTGCCCTCGTTGATGGCGGTGAGGATATCTCCGTCGGAGAGGCTTGACAGGTATGCCCCGGAGGCCAGGGGGGTGGTTGGGACGCGGTCTCCCTTTTCCCCGTGGCACTGAAGACAGTTGCCGAGATACAGCTCACGGCCCCGACCTGAAAGCACGACAGTGCGCTCCTGCACCGAGTTCCTCAAGTACCCGACCACAGCTTCGATGTCCGGTCCATCGAGCGTCCCTCCGCCCTCCTTGCTCTGGGGAGGCATGACGCCCTTGCCCGAGCGGATTACCAGGCCGAGCGTCTGGTCTGTCTTCTCATCCAAAAACCCTTTTGCGTTCAGAGGCGCTATGGGGATCCGGTCGCCATTGGGGCCGTGGCACCGGGCGCAGGTCTGCTGGTAGACTACCTTGCCCGCTCCGGCCTGCAAGATGTAGCTTGGCCTCCCCGCCTTGTTGTTCAGGTACGCCACAACGGCGAGGGTATCTTGATCGCTGAAGGGACCCCCCCTTGGCTTGCCGAACGCGGGCATCACGCCTTTGCCATCGGAGACCACGGCCATGAGGGTGGCGTCGCCACGGGTGTCCAGGAACTCCTTGGAGTTCAGCGGGACCACGGGAAGACGTTCGCCGGTGGCTCCGTGACAGCTCAGGCACTCCTGTTTGTAGAGCGACTGGCCACGCTTCACCACTGCGCTTGCTGAGACGTCATCGGAAGAGAGCCTGCCCTTCAGAAACGCCGCGCCGCCGCCCACCCCCACGATCAAAACGACTAGTCCAAGGGCGATGCCCAGAAAGGGCAGACGACGCCGTCCGTTCATTCCTGTTTGCTCCTCTTGTTGCGAGACTGGTTCGGCTGCTTTGGCGGGCGCGGGCCGTGAAGGCCCTTGCAAGATAGCCGAGGAAAGCCGGCTGACCTCCACCCAAAGCATGTAGAGGATGAGAGCCGGTAGGGCTAATAGCCCCAGTACGCCGCGACAAACACCGCGAAAGCCCATGCGGTACGCCTCCCCTTCCTTGGAGTCAGCCTGGGGTCCTCCCCGGCTCGTTGCGTGGTCAGGCCAGTTTGTCTCGGTCAAAGGAAAGCCGCTACGACGACACAGGCCTTCGCACTCATCACCTAGTGTAGAAAAGGGGAAGGGAGAGACACATCCATAGAGGGAAGGAGTTTGGAGTCGTGGCCTCATGACCCCATGTCATGTATTGTGGGGGGTCGGATGGACGATGGCGGTCTGACGGAAGGCGAGTCCCGTATGACTTTAGGCCGAACTTCCGAGGATTTCGTATCTAGCCGTATCTGGGATGTAGCCAGACAAC
>JACQUI010000348.1 GCA_016210395.1 Chloroflexota bacterium
GAATCAAGGCCGTCCACAGAAAACCATACCCGTGGGCGGCCTGCTCCGAAGCGGACAAGGGGCGCGACGCAGTCGCACAGCAGAGGTCTACCGCTTCTTCAGCGCCTCCACCACGCTGTCCATGATGTGGTGCGCCACCTCGTACTTGGTCATCAGCGGCAGGTCCAGCATCCCGCCGTCCTTGTCCAGGATGGTCACCTTGTTGGTGTCCACGCCGAAGCCCGCGCCCTCCATAGTGATGTCGTTTGCCACGATGAACTCCAGCCCCTTGCTCCGGATCTTCTTCTTCGCGTTCTGAAGCAAGTCCTGGCTCTCCGCAGCGAACCCCACCTTCACCACCGACGGCGGCACCTCCGGGAAGAAGTCGGCGTTCTCAACCAGGTGCAACGTCAGCCCGCCCTCGCCTCCCATGTCCGACTTCTTGATCTTCTGGTCGGACGTCTGCGCCACGCGGAAGTCGCTCACCGCCGCCGCCATGATCAGCACGTCCGCGGACTCGCACGCGCTCAGCACGGCGTCCCGCATCTGCGCCACCGACTCCACCACCTTTGCTTCCACGGTTGCAGGGATGGGCAGCGCGTTTGTGGTGGGCGTCGTCACCAGAATCGCCCTTGCGCCCCGGTCCCGCGCCGCCTCGGCGATGGCGTACCCCATCTTCCCGGAGGAACGGTTGGTGATGACGCGCACCGGATCAATTGGCTCCATGGTCCCGCCGGCGCTGACCACGATGGTGCGGTTTGCCAGGTCGCCCTTCTTGCCCAACATGGCGCAGATATGGCCCACCAAGGTTGCAGGCTCAACCAGCCGGCCATATCCCCATAGACCTGAGGCCAGCCGCCCTCGTTCCGGCCCGACGATGGTTACCCCCCGCGCCTTCAGCGTCTCCAGGTTCGCCTTCACCGCCGCGTTCTCGTACATATGAGCGTCCATCGCAGGCGCGACCATCACGGGCGCGGCGGTAGCCAGCACCGTCGTGGTGAGGGGGTCGTCGGCCATACCGTAGGCTAGCTTTGCGATTGTGTGGGCCGTGGCCGGAGCGATGACGACGGCGTCGGCGCGCTCCGCCAGCGCCACGTGCTCGATGGCCAGCTCCGAGGTGGGGTCGAAGACGTCCGTGACCACAGGCCGGTGCGTGATGCTGCGGAACGTCAGGGGTGTCACGAACTGCGAAGCGCCGTGAGTCAGGACGGCGTTCACCTCGGCCCCGGCCTGCACCAGCTTGCTGGCCAGGTCCACCGCCTTGTAACAGGCGATGCTGCCGGTGACCCCCAGGACAATGCGTTTGCCTTCCAGCGCGCTTTTCATTTCCCGCTCTCCAGAGGCTTGTTCAGCTCATAGATCCAGCGCAGGCCGTCAAGCGTCAGCTCGGTGTTGACCTTGTCAAAGACGGTCGTGATGCTCCCCATCAGCCCGGAAAAGCCCCCCGTGGCCACCACCTTCGCCTCATCCCCCAGCTCCCGTTTGAACCGCCGCACCATCCCTTCGATCATGTCCACGTGGCTGAAAACGAGGCCCGATTGAATGGCCTGAATGTTGTTCCTGCCGATGGCGCTGGCAGGGGCGGTAAACTCAACCCTGCGAAGCTGCGAGGTGGCGGATAGCAGCGCATCCGCCGCCGAGCGCAGCCCGGGCGCAATTGCGCCGCCCACGAACTCCCCGTTGGCCGTGACGCCGTCGAACACCGTGGCCGTGCCGCAGTCCACCACAATGACCGGCCCTGGGTACAGGTGATAGGCGGCGGCGGCGTCCACGATGCGGTCGGCCCCCACGGACCTGGGGTCGTCGTACACGACGCGGATGCCGGTGCGCACCCCTGCGCCAACCACCAGCGGCCGGATGTGCAGGAGGTCCTGGCAGACCTCCGTGAACACCGCCGTCAAAGGCGGCACGACGCTGCACATTACGACCGCGTCTACGTCGGAAGGCGCAAGGCCCCCCAGGGGCAGAAGGTTGGCCAGGGCCATCTGATATTCGTCCGGCATACGCTGGGTCTCCGTGGCAAGCCTCCAGGATGACCTGAGCTTGCTGTCGTTGAAGACCACCATCTTGACGTTCGTGTTTCCTATATCAATCGCTAGGAGCATTATCTGTGGTCCTGGTTCATCTCGTGGATCATGCGCAGGCCAATGAGCGTCAGGTCCACGCTTACCGCATTGAAGATGCCCGTCTCTTTCGCAATGAGTGGCGCAGCGCCACCCGTGGCTATGACCTTGGCCTCTTGTCCTAGCTCCCGTTTGAACCGCCGCACCATGCCCTCCACCATGTCCACGTGTCCGAGCACCACGCCGGACTGGATGGACTGGACAGTGTTGCGGGCGATGGCGCAAGGCGGCGGGACCAACTCCACGCGGCGAAGCTGGGAGGTCGCGGTGAACAGGGACTCAGCCGCCAGCCGGAGGCCCGGCGCAATCGCTCCGCCAAGGTACTCCGCCTGGGCCGTGATGGCGTCGAACACGGTAGGCGTTCCGAAGTCCACGATGATCAGCGGGCCGCCGTAGATCCGGTACGCGGCGGCGGCATCCACGATGCGGTCGGCCCCCACGTCTCTGGGATTGTCGTAGAGGACCTTGATGCCTGTGCGGACGCCCGCACCAATCACCAGCGGCTTGATGTGGAAGAACGTCTCGCACAGCTCGGCAAACACCTGCGTGAGGGGGGGCACCACGCTGCAAATGGAAACCGCCTTGACCTCGGCTACGTCCACTCCCCGCATTGGGAGCAAGCTCAGCAGCATCAGGCCGTACTCGTCGGGCATGCGGCGCGTGTCCGTAGCCAGCCGCCACGTAGCCTTCAGCGTTTCCTCGTGGAAGACGCCCAGAGTGATGTTCGTGTTCCCTATGTCAATGGCAAGAAGCATGTCCAACGTCGCGTTTCCAGGATAGCGCGGCTATTATAGCAGGTAGGGGTTCGCAAGGAAGGGGCAGCTTCCGCTATCACTCTCATTGACAACAGGATTGGTTGGGCAGGGTCGCGTTCGTGGCGACTGTCAATGGGACTTTCGCGCGCTTGACCGTCGCCGGCCGTCGCCCGTATACTGAAGACTGTACCCACACCCCCTGGGTGTGGGTACTCACGTAATAGGCCCGCTGGAAACCCAACCAGACAAGGGGGAGGACACGTGTTTCAGCGATTCGCACCTTCAGGCCACACCCGCCTCATTTTTGCCACGACATTGGGGTTGCTGCTTTTGTTGATTGCAACTGCTTGCTCTTCTGGGGCGGCTGAGAAGAAGACTGACAGCAACGGGCATAATACGGAGGTTGTTGAGGTAACCTTTTCAGTTGTTGAGGAAGGCAAGCTGGAGTTCGCGCCCCTCAACGCAAGAGTCGTCGTGGGCAAGAAAGTGATGCTCACGCTGCACAACACGGGCAGGCTGGAGCACGACCTGTTGGTTGCGGACATTCCGGCGGAGATAGAAGCGGATGCCGGGCACGGCGGCGACGCAGGCCACGCGGCTGCAGAAGTAGCGGTTCACACGCTTCCGGGAACCAAGGCCTCGGTGGTCTTCACGCCGACCCATCCCGGCACGTACGAAGTCCTGTGCACGCTGCCAGGGCACAAGGATGCAGGCATGGTGGGCCACCTAGTGGTGGTCGCTTGACGCCGGCTTTGCCTTCAGCGCCTTGATCTGCTTCGGCAGCTCCGGCAGGAGGTCGCCAGCCACCATGCCTGCATCGCCCAGGTGACGCCGTACCTCCTCGCCTGCGGCCCCGTGCAGGTACACCCCGCATGCCGCCGCATCGTAGGACGGGAGGCCCTGCGCCAGCAGCCCGCCTATGACCCCTGCCAGCACGTCCCCCGTTCCGGCAGAGGCGAGGCCGGGGTTGGCAAAGGGGCTGACCCGTGCGACGCCCTTTGGCGATGCAACCACCGTGTACGCCCCTTTGAGCACCACCGTCTGCCCCCAGCTTTTCGCAGCCTGTAACGCTATCTGCATGCGGGCTGCCTGCACCTGGGCGGGCGTGCCCCCATACAGGCGGGCCATCTCGCCGGGATGAGGCGTGAGGACCGCGCTGGCCTTCAGCCGCGTGTGCCAGCCGCTGATGCGGGCCAGTGCGTTCAAAGCGTCGGCGTCCAGCACCGCCGGCTTGTTTTCCATGCCCGGGCTGTCAAGGAGGAACCTCGAAAGCACAATGCGCAGGTCGTCTTCGCCGCTCAGCCCGCAGCCAATCAGCAGCGCGTCGTAGTCGGCCAGGACCTCCCGGAGCGTGTCTTGCGCATGGATGCTGATGGCCCCAGCCGGGGTCTCCTTCAGCGGCGTGTGCGTCGTCTCGGTCAGCTTGGCGGCCAGGATAGGGTAAATGCCTTCCGGCGCCGCCAGCGTCACCAGGCCGGCCCCCACCCTGTATGCCCCCGTGCACGCCAGGTACGCTGCCCCCACGTAGCTGCGTGAACCAGCCACTGCCAGCAGCCGCCCGAACGTCCCCTTGTGGCCGTCCAGGGGCCGCTGCGGCAGCAGCGATCGCGCCAGGTCGGGCGTGATGAGCTCCACGGGGATGTAGCTGTCCAGCCCCTTCGGAATGCCGATGTCCACGATCTCCAGCCTGCCCGTAGCTGCCGGCCCGGGGAACGTGAAGTGGCCGGTCTTCGGATACCCCAGCGCCACGGTGACGTCCGCAGGGAGCGCGGCGGGGTCCAGCTCGCCGGTGTCGGCGTTGAGGCCGGTTGGCAGGTCCACCGCCACCACCGTCAGCCCTTTGGCCTTGCGGGCCTCGGACGCCATGCCCAGCACGCCGACGATCAAGCCTTCCAATGGCCGCGCCTTGCCGGTCCCAAGCACGGCATCCACGATCAGAGGCGACGCTGCAAGCTCCCGTTTGAGGTTCTCGCAGAACGGGTCCTGCTCTGCGTTGAAGACGAGGACCCCCCTGTCCTCCAGCGCCAGAAGCATGGGGTCCGGCGTCTTGCGGGGAGCGCACAGGTACACGCATACACGCGCGCCCCACTGGTGTAGATGGCGTGCGGCGACAAGGCCATCGCCGCCGTTATTCCCCGGCCCAACCAGCGCCAGCACGCGCGCCCCCCTGGGGTTGCCGAGCTGCTGCATCACGTGGTTCGCCACCGCCAGCCCCGCCTTTTCCATCAGCGCCTCTACCGAAACGCCGCGCTCCCCCGCCGCCGCCTCCAGGGCCCGCATCTGCTCCACTGTGACGATCTTCATGGCGCGTCCCGCTTTTCGATGACCACGGATGCAACGGCGTACTCCCGCGAATGTGAGATGCTCAGCGCAGACTGTGTCACTCCCTGACGCTCCGCGACCTTCAGCGCGCGTCCGTGGAGCAGGATGGCGGGCGGCCCGCCTCTGCTGCGCACCACCTCGATGTCCCGCCATCCGACGCCCCGCACGCCCGTGCCCAGCGCCTTCATCATGGCCTCCTTGGCGGCGAACCGCGCCGCAAGCTGGGGCGCGCGGCCACGGCAATAGGCAATCTCCCCATCCGTGTAGATACGCCGGAGGAACCGCTCGCCAAAGCGCCGCACCGTCTCGGCAATGCGTTCAATCTCAATGATGTCTATGCCAACAGCGTGCACATGTCCCCCTTTGCCCTTCGGTACACCCGTTCGTGGTGAGCTTGTGTTCGTGGTGAGCTTGTCGAACCACGTGCGCGCCCTTCGACAGGCTTAGAAGGTGTTGACAAAGTAAATGAAGTCAGGCATTCTCACCTTGTAATAATGGCAAGGAGGTAAAGGTGTGGATGCTCCGAGCAC
>JACQUI010000340.1 GCA_016210395.1 Chloroflexota bacterium
GCCCCCGCCCTGAGGCGCGCCCAGCAGCTCAACGCCGAGGGCAAGACGGTGCTCCTGGACATCAAGACCCGCGCCGAGGACCGCCGGTCCGGGCGGGCGGCGAGGGGAGGAGGATAAGGGCAAAGGGATAACGAGGCGAAATGCCAATTCCAGGCGCTGACCACGCCTTCATCCCGCCGGAGAAGCTTTGGGAATACTTGTTGAACCTTGAGCATCCGGTAGGCGGGCCGAAGGCTCAGTGGTTCGTCTCCATGGGCTATGACCCTGACGATCCCCGCCGGTTGGAAGCAGACCTTCTTGCGATGATTCGCCGAGCAGAAGGCTATTCCGCAGAGATGACAGCCTATGGGGTAAAATACGTGGCGGAAGGTTCGCTCACTGTTCCGATTGGAAGGCGAGTCAACATCCTCACTGTTTGGATACTTGATAGCGGCGCCACAGCGCCACGGTTTGTCACGGCATATCCCATTGAGGAGACCCTGGCATGAAGGAGCATGAGCCTGTTGTCTTGACCAAATCAATTCCGGACCACGGCCTGCTAGCCGGCGATGTGGGCGCTATCGTCCACGTTTATAAGCAAGGCCAGGCCTTTGAAGTGGAGTTTGTCGCCGGCAACGGCACAACGGTTGCCGTGATAACCCTTGATAGGAGCGCGGTGCGCTCAATTTCAGGCAGCGAAATCCTGCACGTGCGCAAGATTCCCGCATAGGCCACCACGGAGGCCACATGGGAACGTTTACCATTCCCCTTCACGTATCTGGGCCAAGCGGGGCGAGATTCGTTGAAGTGGAGGCGCTGGTAGACACCGGCGCTTCACACACCCTTCTGCCCAGAGATGTGCTCGTTGAGCTAGGCATTGCGGTGGTGGAACGCGTTCCCTTCCAGCTTGCAGACGAGCGAACCGTGGAGTACGAAGTCGGGGAGGCGCGCCTGCGACTTGACGGGCGGGAACGGACCGCATTGGTTGTCTTTGGGCCACCGGGCGCGATGCCTCTCTTGGGCGCAACGACGCTAGAGCTATTCAACATGGGGGTGGATCCTGTACGTCGCTGCCTTGTGCCTGTTCCCGGCCTCCTGAAATAGCGGGCGTCTGACGCCGAGGGCAAGACGGCGCTCCTGGACATCAAGACCCGCGCCGAGGACCGGCGGTCCGGGAGGGCGGCGAGAGGAGGATAAATGCGTCCATTGCGCGTTCCCCTCTCCGTCATGGAGAGGGGAACGTATGAGACGGCGGTTGGAAACGGACGGTTGGAGGCCCCTTTGGGCCTCCAATGTTTAGCAGTGGCAAAACGTCTGCAAGCGTCTATTCCACAAAGCTCCTCCGAACCATTAGCACGTCTATCCATTGACTATACCTTATGATTTGTTATGCTGAACGTGTGAACACTCCTCAATCGGAAGCAACGGACTTTCTAAGAAACGTGCTGAGCGACCTCTTCGGAGGCAGCCCCAACATAAAAAACGTTTTGCGTCGTTGCGCTCATGCGTACCAAATACTCGGATGGTCCCAGCAGCTAGCTTGGCTTCAGAACGAGTTGAATGGTTACTCTGCTGGAATGGATTTGCCCTGGTATCGCAAATCTGTTAGAGGGCTTACTGCTTGGCACCCTACGGGCGGATTATATGCCATCCTTGACAGTGTTGTAGAAGATCGGCACAGCACCAAAAAAGAGCCGCCGCAATATGGCGAGATGGACGTATGGGTTGGTATCGATTGGATACTGTCGGCAGCTCAATCTGGGTATGTTGAATCCACCGGCAGAAAATCCTCCAGATATATCTCGTATCGCCATGAGAGTATCGAAACTGAGGAAATGACCGTCTATGATAAACAGGTCTTCCAGACGATTATCACGAACATAGAGAACCAAGCGTTCGCCTCAGCATCTAATGCCTATACCATATTGACCTACGGCGACGCGTTACAGGAAGTGTGGCAAGCCTACCGTACGAAAGTGGAGGAATATCTCGTACCCATTGGATTTGGGAAACATTTAGATACCATCCGGAATGGATTAAATTCTCAGAATCCCCAGGATTGGAGAGCCGCTATGTGGAGTTGTCGTGATATGTTTCATGACTTAGCCACATATTTGTGGCAAGACAAGCGGGATACATATGGGTATCTGCCAGGCAAAGGAAACGACTGCAAATTACAAGTAACTAAGAATGATTACGTGAATCGTTTGGGTGCATATTTGCATCAAAAGGCTATCGTAGGAACAACGGGAACCTACCTCCGCGCTGAGATGGAACGTATATACCAATCTATCAAGACTCTGAACGCATTAGATAGTAAGGCTCACGGTGAAGTCACTATCTTCGACGTACGCTCCGCAGCGATCGGCACCTATGTAATCTTGGGCGAGATGGCAACACGAACGGACATGAGGCCTGTAACAGAGTATTGTAATCCGCAGTAGAGCTAGGCCAAGAGTCGCCTCAGCTTTGCCGCCACCTCCAGCCACCTCTCTCTTCCGTACGTCGCTGCGCTCCCCCACACGCCCTTCATGACCGCCACCAGCACGCGGTCGTCGTAGCCATTGTACACAACCCGGTAGGGGCCAGCCCTGATGCGCCAGGCGCGCCTTCGCTCCGCGCCTTGTCTGCTCCTGTAGGCCTTTAGCTGCGCTTGCTCAACAGAGCTAGGGAAGCAATTGCAGCGCGTCCATGTGGCGGGGCCGGAGCACGCGGAAATAATTGACGACGGGCGGTTCCTGCATCTATAATGCATCCGAAACAGATGCGTTTGGGAGTCAACCATGCCGGTCAACCTGTCGGTCAAGAACGTTCCCGATGAGCTTGCAGAGAAGGTCAAGGAGAGGGCGAAGCGGCATCATCGCTCCCTCCAGGGAGAAATGATAGCCATCATGGAGGAGGCCGTCGGCCCTGGGAAGCTCTCCCTGGACGAGGCCGAGAGGCGGTTGCGGGGCCTGGCTTTTGAGACTGGCAACGATTCTACAGCCTGGGTCCGCGAGATGCGTGAGCCTGTAGCGCCCAAGGGTCTTTGGGCTGCCGTGGGCGCCTGGGCGGGCTACGAAGAGCTTGACCAGGTCGTGGAGGACATCTACCGGCAGCGGGAAGAGGCGCAAGACCGGCCCGTAGTCCTTGAGGGCTAGGCGTGTACCTGTTCGATACCGACGTCCTGAGCCAGATCGTCAAGCCCTGTCCTTTGCCCGGCGTCATCGCGCGGCTTGCCGCTACGCCTCCAGAGCAGCAGTTCACATCCGCCATCACCGTGGGCGAGATGGTCTACGGCGCATACCGGAGCCGGCGGCAGGAGCACTACCTGCGGCAGCTACAGGAACGAGTCTGGCCAAACGTGCGCGTGCTCCCCTTCAACCATGCTGCCGGCGAGATCTATGGCCGGCTTCGCGCCCAGCTTGAGCAGGCTGGAACGCCCTTAGCCGAGCCAGACCTGCGCATCGCAGCTATCGCCCTGACCCATGACCTGACGGTCGTCACAGGCAACGTCCGCCATTTCGCGCGCGTGCCGGGACTGCGGTGGGAGAACTGGCTGTCGCCTTAGCACATAGGGGGCCCACAGAGGCTGGCTTTGGCTCGTTGAGCCGCCTCGCCATCGCTCCCACTCGCGACGCGTCTCCTGACTGGCTCCGCTCAATTTGGGCTATTGCCTGTACGTCGTCTCGCTCCGCCGCGCCACCTTCAGGATGACCACCACCAGCGGGGTCGCCATGGACATCGCATACAACGCGATAGAGGCCGACCCTGATGCGCCAGGTGCGCGCCGGGATGCCCATCCTCGTGTACCCCTCTTCAGTGCTTCTTGTCTTGGACAGCTTCACGCCTTTGCCGCGTCATGTTTGTCGTGGCGTGCACCCGTGTGCTACCATGTGCTCAGCAACCACGGAGCACCCCCGTAAGGGAGCGTGAGACACCTATGGCAGCGCTGAAGGAATGGTACACGGTGGACGAAGCCGCGGAATACCTTGGCGTTTCAAGACGGACTATCTACAAGCTCAGCAAGGAGGGCCGCCTCCGCACGCACACCCTGAGCAAGGGACGCATCCGTCGCTTCCGCAAAGAGGACCTGGATACAGTGCCACAGCCCCTGGAACATGGGGCTGAGCAGCGGGAGACCGAAGCGTTGACAGCGCTTTCCGCTGCCGGCGATCCACTGCTCGCCGAACTTTGGAGCAACGAGAAGGATGCCGCCTACGACACCGTATAAGCGCGGAGACGTTGTCCTGGTCAACTTTCTGTTCTCAGAGGAGACCGGAGCAAAACGCAGACCCGCGCTGGTGGTCAGCTCAGATGCCTACCAGCAGGGCAGGCAAGAAATTATTATTGCAGCTATCACAAGCAATGTTGGCCGCCTTCTGATTGGTGACCACAGCATCTCAAATTGGGACGCGGCTGGCCTCCTCTACCCCTCCGTGGTCACGGGGATAATCAGAACGACAAAACAATCCATGGTCTACCGGCGATTGGGAGCACTTGTGGAGTCCGATATGCACGGAATAGAGGAGAAGCTACGGCAGATGTTGGAATTGTGAAGCGCACAAGAGCGGACGGACTGCCTTGCGAGACGCCCCGCTGGGTCACGGACTCCTTTGCCAATTGACTTCGCAGTTGAGGAAGCGTTCATTCGAGGCAAGTTCAAGAAGCTTGTAGCCTCTTCACCGCTCCACGGGGAGGCCCACGATGCTCCCCCACTCGGTCCAGGAGCCGTCGTATACCTTGACATCCTGATAGCTCAGCCCTTGAACGCTACTCCTTGTATGTTGCCTCATTGCGGCGCGCCACCTTCAGGATGACCACCAGCGACCGCTCGTCATAGATGTCGTAGACGACGCGGTAGGGGCCGACACGGATGCGCCAGGTTCGCTCCTCTCCCCGGAGCTTGCTCGTGCCTGGCGGCCTCGGGTTCTCCGCCAGCGCCAAAATAGGCGCCGCCAGTCGGTCCTGGACTTCACTCGGCAAGCGCCGAAGGTCTCGCTGGGCTACGCGGCCAATCTCGACGCGGTACGCCATCTCTAGCGCTCAGCGCCCGCCTTCAGGCCGCGGAAGAACTCCCCAGCCTCCACGCCTCCCTCTCGCTCCCACTCCCGTCGCCTCTCTTCCAGGCCGTCTCGTAGCTCCTCATCCTCCCTGGCTTCCAGCCACTCCTGGACAGCTTCCGCGACGATATCCTTGGCGTGAATGCCTTTTCGCGCCGCCTCCACCTTCAGGGCCGTGTAGAGAGCCTCGTCCTCAAAAATCACTGTCATACGCTTGGACACGCTGGTCCCTCCAGTCTGAGCGTCCACACTCCTGTACGCCCATACGCCTATCATATCCCCTTCATCGCTCCACGGGGAAGCCCACGATACTGCCCCACTCGGTCCAGGAGCCGTCGTACACCTTGACATCCTGGTAGCCCAGCAGGTAGCGCATGGCGAACCAGGCGAGGGTCGCGCGGTGGCTCAGGCGGCAGTAGACCACCACGTCCTGCCTCGGGTCGCGTATGCCAACGCCGGCGAGCAGGCGGCGAAGCGTCTGCGGGTCTTTGAACGTGTCGTCCTCGTTCAGCAGCTCGCGGAAGAAGAGGTGCACCGCGCCGGGGATACGGCCTGCCCGCTCTGCGCCGTGGTCGAAGCCGCCGGGGCCGGTGACGCGCTGGCCGCTGTACTCCTCGGGCGTGCGCACGTCCAGCAGCAGGCGACCGGGCCTGCCCAGGCCGGCTCGAACGTCGTCGCGCCCCATGCGGCTGGACTCGTCCCTGGGCGTGGGCGCGTAGGCGGCGGGCGTGAAGATGGGCGTTTCGGCGCTCAGCGGGCGGCCTTCGGCCCTCCAGCGGGCGATGCCCCCGTCCAGCATGCGCACGTCGCGGTGGCCGCACATGGACAGCGTCCAGAAGGCGTACGTGCCGAACTGCACAGGCCGACCGTACAGCACGATGGTCGTGTCCGGCGTCACGCCCAGCACTTCCAGGCGCTGCGCCATGGCCTCGGACGTGGCGAACTCTCGGTCGGTGGGATGCCACAGGGCCGCCTTCCAGTACCACCAGGCCGCGCCGGGGACGTGCCCCTCCCGGTACGCGGTGTCCTCTATGGCCGAAGACACCTCGATGACGCGGACCTTCGGATCGTCAAGATGCTCCGCCAGCCAGGCAGTGGAGACGAGGCGGCTGAAGGCGTTCTCGCTTGGTGTTGACACGGGTAAGCCTCCTGGATAAGGGCATAGGGCATTCGAGAAAACGGTCAAGCACGCACGCGGGCACGTGACGCTGTACCGCGTCAACGTGTGCATGCTCCGTGCAAACACGAGACCTCTACCGCGACGTGATCTCGCTGACCAGAATCACGGGCGCGATGTCGGTGTAGTTGGGGAGGTCGCTCATGATCTCCTGGGTATGCGCGGCAAACGCCTTCTGGAAGTCGTCCATGGAGCGGAACACAAGGTAGCCGGCGGCGACGAACGGCAGGGGCGCCCCCGGCGTCGCCCCGGCCAGCCCTTTGTCGGTCTCGGCGCTCACCAGTCCCAGTGACCCCATGCGGTCTCTGACCAGCTTGATGTGCTTCTGCGCGTAGTACTGATGGTCGAACCGGGCGCCGGGCGTGCTGGGGTACAGGACTGCCACACGGATCATGGCGTCGCCTCCTTTGGGGAGATAGTCTGCCAAGTATAGACCGCGAGGATGGGCTTGGGAAGGAAGCCTGTAATCTTGGCAATAGAGGAACGCGGGCCGCTACCGCAGCCTGTGCGCGACGGCGGGATGGGTGAGTGATCCTTCGCTGCGGCGATCGCAGAGGAAGACGAGCGTGGTCTGACCAACTCGCTCAGGATGACAATGGGGCTGCCGCTCTTCGCTGCTGCTGGCGCATGTTCGTAGGCATGACAACAAGGTTCGCCATCCTCACAACGCTTGCGCCGTCTGCTACACTGAATCCGACGACTTGCTGGAGGATGCCCATGCCCTTCATCGCTGAGAAAGACAAGCCGGCCCTGCGCGACCGCCTCAGGCGCGACCTGAAAAACGAGGTGAAGCTGCGGCTCTTCGCCCAGCGCACCATGGGCCTCACCATCCCGGGCCGCGAGTGCGCCACCTGCGACGACGCCCAGAAGCTGATGGAGGAGTTCGCCGCCCTTTCGCCCAAGCTAAAGCTGGAGGTCATTGACTTCTACTCCCAGGCGCAGGCGGCGCGGGACGCGGGCGTCGAGCGCATCCCTGCCCTGGTGCTCTCCGCTGGGACCGCGACGAACGTGAAGTTCTACGGCATCCCCCTGGGGTTCGAGTTTGCCTCCATCATCGAGACGGTCGTCACCCTCTCGCGCGGCGTCAGCCCCCTGAGCATGGACACCCGCAAGAAGCTGAAGGGGGTGAAGGAGCCGGTCCACATCCAGGTGTTCGTGACACCGACCTGACCGCACTGCCCGCAACTGGCCCGTGTGGCCTATGCCCTGGCGATGGACAACCCCAACGTCCGCGCCGACGTTGTTGAGGTGCAGGAGTTCCCCATCCTGGCCCAGCGGTACATGATTTCCGGCGTGCCCAAGACGGTCATTAACAACAAGGTGCAGTTCGTGGGGGCCGTGCCGGAGCAAACGCTTATGGACTACGTGCTGAAGGCGGTTGGCGCTGACGCCAAGGAGCAGCCTTCCAAGGTGCAGGTAGCGCCGGAGGTAGGGCCGACGACAAGGGCCGGAAGCGGGAGGTAGGGACGCGGGAATCGGCCGTTGCATTTTGTACTGAATGCCGGTTGGCTGCGAAATCCAACAGATAACGTTGCCGTGGCCGCTGGGTGTTGGTAGGGGTACGATATATCGTGCCCTTACGTGGGACGCGGGCAGGAAAACCCTGCCCCTATGAGTGCACGTCCGCCACATGACCGATTCCGAGGCCGCCCTCATCCCCCCGCCAGCCCCTCGGCCTTCTCGAAATCCACGGCTGCCCTGCCGATGTCTCCCATGCCGGCATAGGCGTCGCCGCGGGCGCGGTAGGCGTCCGGGTCTTTGGGCGCCAGCCTGATGGCGGCGTTGAAGTCCTGGACGGCCTGGGGGTACTCGCCAAGCTCGCTGTAGCACAGGCCACGGTTGTACAACGCCTCGGCCGACTCCTGGTCCAACACAATGGCCTGGCTGTAGTCCTGGATGGCCTGCCACGTCTCTCCCAGGGCATCGTAGGCGGCGCCCCGGTTGACGTACAGTGCGGCGTCGGTGTCATCCAGCGCCAGCGCGGCGTCGTAGTCGTCAATGGCTCCTTCGTATTCCTCCAGCGCCGCGCGGGCCAGGCCACGGTTGTAGTACCCCGATGGGTCGTCCGGGTCAAGGCGGACCGCCGCATCGTAGTCGGCGATGGCCTCCTCGTAGCGGCCCATCACGGCCAGCGCAAGCCCACGGTTGTTGTAGGCCGCGCCGTAGTCCGGGTTGGCGGCGATGGCGCGGGTGTAGTCGGCCAGGGCGGACTCGAAGTCGCCCAGGCCCTCGTGGGAGAGGGCGCGGTTGGCGTAGGCGGCGGCGTAGTCCGGCTCCAGGGCAATGGCGGCGCTGTAGTCGGCGATGGCCCTGGCGAAGTCGCCCAGCTCGCGGTGCGTGGAGCCGCGGATGACATGGCCCATGGCGAAGGTGGGGTCAAGCCGGAGGGCGTGGTCGCAGTCGGCCAGGGCACGGCTGCAGTCGCCGGCGCGGCGGTGCGCCAGGCCGCGGAAGGCGAAGGCGCGGGCGTTGGACGGGTCCTCGGCGATGATGGCGTCGTACAGGGGGAGCGCCTCTCGGGGATTGCCGCGCCAGGCCAGGCGATTAGCCTGGTCTAGGGGCAAGTCGCCGTTGTAAGGAATGTTAGAGTTCATTGGATTAGTGAGCATAGTAGAAGCATACCCAAAGGAACAAAGGAAGGGAAGTGCAAACAGGCTCTGTTTGCCAAACTCCAGAATTCGCACTAATATTCTTATACACCATGCAAACTATGAAGGGCATGAACTAAACATGGCCAAGAATAAGCAGAGACCAAAACCTAACCCGACTAAGCAACCGAACGAGGAGGTTCTCAGCCCCTTCACAATTGAAGCAACGTTTTCCCCTTATGTTTGGCTGGAAATCCTGCTTGACCCGAGTACGATCAAGACTCTGGAATCTGAAGAGGTCTCGTCTAAGAACCAGAGCAAAAGCGGACTTCGATTCGAGGGCTACAAGTTTCTCGTGGCAGCGTTTTTGTATGACTTTGTGGAGCACGTAATTGCGTGCCCATCAGTCATTGACCTACCTTATGATCCTGGCTTGGCTGACGCATGGCAACGCCAACAGACACGCGGCCGAGATACGCTGGCTCAGCTAGTGAGGAAAGACAGTTCGATATCGTTGGTGCTCAATCAAGTGCTCCAATTCTGGAGTGATCTATTGCCCTTACGGTCTTGGTCGGATTTTGCTCTGACCCGAATAAGGATTGCCGAATATGCCCAAGCTATCAGGCGAGGGGTTCGCTTTGCATATACCGCAAACGAAGGTCAAGACATCAAGCGCCAACGGGTGGAATCCGCTCTTGGTAATCTAGCCCTAGATTACCTTTGGCCTACATTTGGGATCGCTGGTGAACTATCTGGCTTCTATTCGGATATTTACATGAGGTCTGTTACTGCAATGAGGAATAATGTTCGTCCAGAGGAGTTGGATTTCGAGAGTGGCGAACCCACCACCCGTTATGATAGGCCTGATGAATTGCATCTGCCAAATCGACCGCCAGAGCTATGGGCAACAGGGTACGCCCGATCATTGAGAATTTGTATTGATAGGCTTGCTACCAAAGATACTGACCCAGCAGTACGCAATGTCCTGCGCCTGCTTGAGGAAGTGCAATCTTGGCGACAATTAAGCGCCATTGCCCACGAAGTGCCGCTTTCGCCCACTGCGAACAAACATCCATTGCGCAAAAGACGGCAGTTCCCCCGTACCTGCTTGCGACAGATCATGTTGCACTCCGAGGTTGAGCCCGACGGGGAAAGACTGTTGGCTAGTCTTGGAAGCCCCCTGAAGATTGTAGAGAACGATTCACTAAGCGCACCTCGTAACTTCGAGGTACTGTTGAGAGGTGCTGTCCAAATAGCGCAAGAGCATTCAGACAAAGTCAAGGTGGCTCGTTTCATCCATTCTGAGAACTTCGGGCCAAAGGCTTACAGTTTGGGTATCTTCATGCCTCTGTACACCGGCATAAGCAATTGGTCAAGTTGGTGGGTGTTCTATGACCTTTATAGCGAGGACTTTGAGAGTAGAGTGCAGCGCCAAATCGTGGAGAAGGCGATCGCCGACTCGGAGGATTGTCTGACGCTTGTAGAGTACTTCATCAATAAGGAGGCCTTGTTATCCGTGGCTGAAGATCCAGGTTTCTTGTACCTCAAGGAAGAATTGCGTGTGGCTAAGGATGTCAACTGGAGTCTCCGTGGCTCATTGCCTGAGTTGACTGCGGCAGCCATGCTTGCTTCGATGGGTTACAGTCCAGTGAAGATAGGACTGAAGCCGAAGTTCCTAGGAAAGGAGTTAGATGTCAGTGGGGTAAAGACCGATCAGGTAAAGTCCCAAGAGTTTTGGGTGCTAGAGTGCAAAGGTGAAGCAACATCTACTGATGCTGACCTTGCAAAGGTGCTAGAAGAGTTTTCGAAGAAGATAAGAGTGATTCGCAGTAACAGGAAGCAATTTGCCACCACTTTGGGACTTACCGTAGTTCCACGCAAGGTAAGAGGGACATGTATTTCAATGTCGGACCTTTCTTATGTTACAGTTCGAGTCCCACGTGGTATTGAGTTATGGTCGTTTGACGACTTCACCACTGCTTTGAAGAAGGCGAGAGTTCCAGACGAGCATTTCCGCCTCCTGAAACGCAGTTCTGTGGCACAACTAGTCACTTTCAACCCTGCGAGTTTTGAAAGCATATTCGGAGGCGGCACGCAATAGGCTATCTCAAGCTTGGCGTGCCGCTGCAAGCTCCGCAAGGAGGCTGGACACCCGCCGGCGGACCGTGTCGCGGATGGCCCGCACCTCCTGCAAGGGACGGCCCTTGGGATCGGGCAAGCCCCAGTCCTCCACGCCTTTGATGAACACTGCGGGGCACTTGTCCGCGTCCACCTGGCATCCCATCGTAACAACCTTCCGCGCCGATTTCACCATGTCGTTGTCAATGAGTTTGGGCAGCTCCCCGGAGAGGTCCAGGCCGATCTCGCGCATGACCTGGGCGACCTCCCGATGCACGCCTAGCCCAGGCTCCGTGCCGGCGGAGTCGGCGCGGTACGGCAGGCCGCGCTGCTGCGCCTCGTGGTTGAAGAGGGCCTTGGCCATCTGGCTGCGGCCCGCGTTGTGGACGCAAACGAAGAGGACGTCCGCCATACCTAACCCCCTAACCCCTTCCCTTCAGGAAAGGGAGGAGAACGGGCGCGGTGACCGCGCCCCTACCACAGAGGAGGCGTATCGCGTCGTAGGGGCAGGGTCTCCCTGCCCGCGTCCCACGCGCACTGCCCACATACCGGGAGACGGGCGCGACGACCGCGCCCCTACGATGAAGGCAGGGCCATTGTAGCACGGGAGGACGACCTTACCCCTGCCCCTTTTCCTAAAGAGAAGGGGGGCTTGTTTCCGGCAGCGCCCGCCGGACCAGCAGATCGTACACGGCCGCGCCGAGGGGCGCTCCGATCAGGGGGCCGGCGATGTAAACCCAGAAGCCGCCGTACGGGCCTGGGATAGCGATGCTTCCCCAGCCGGCCAGGAACGCGACGATGCGGGGGCCGAAGTCCCGCGCCGGGTTCCAGCCCGCCTGGGTCAGCGGCGCAAACAGGCTGATAAGTGCGGCTACGGTGAAGCCGATGAGCGGCGGCGCGAGGTATTTGACCGGCAAACCTGTGTTCCGCCTGTCGGTCAGGGCGAAGACCATGAAGGCCAGGACCGCAGTACCCAGCCCCTCGACAGTCGCCGCGCCCAGGGGGGAGATGAGGGCGTGGGCGGCATCGCCCGTGCCGAACATAGCCGGGTTGGGGAAGTACTCGCCGAAGACCATGGCGGAAAGCTCGCTGCCCGCGTTGCCTCGCACCAGGCCCTGGGCCGCCTCGAAGCGGGCGATGAACGGGCCGAAGACCAGCAGGATGACCAGGCCCGCCAGGACGCCGCCCAGGAGCTGCGCGCCCCAGTAGGGAACGAGCTTTCTCAGCGGGAACTCGCGGGGGCGCAGGAGGGCAAAGGCCAGGCTGACGGCGGGGTTCAGGTGCGCGCCGGAGACGGCGGCGGTGGCGTAGATGGCGAAGGTGACGCCCAGGCCCCAGACCACGGCCACCTGCCAGAGGCCCACCTGCGCGCCGGTGAGCACCGCCGAAGCCACGGCCCCCGTGCCGAACAGCACCAGCAGAAACGTCCCCACGGTCTCGGCGATGCATTGTTGGAGCAGGCGCAAACGATACTCCTACGGCATAGATGCGGTCAGTGTACCATAGCTAAGCAAAGCTGGGATTACTATGGGTTGACTGATGCCTAGAACAGGCATAGAATCGCCCTCGATTAGCTGGGGCCACCGCACTCCGGTCACCAGGAGCAAGGCCTGCACATGAACGAGAAGGAGGACCTATGAGCAAGGTAACCGTGTTCGCAAAAGGCGGCGGGAAAGGCGGAGGGGGCAAAGGCGGAGGAGGGAAAGGCGGCGGAGGCAATCCCAACTACCCAAGCACAACAGGAAGCCCTTCGGGAGGAGGCAGAGGCAACGACCCGAAGAAGTAGGGGCATAAGACTGCTGCGATGATCAGGCGGTGGCGTCGACTACGGCCACGCCCTCAACCAGGGGGTGGCCTTTTTCTTGTCTTTTGTGAAATGCCGCGGGGTTTGCTCCATAGCGTTAGCAAGCTTGATTAACGACGCCAGACTCATACTCACTCCTCTTCTGGTTGCCGCTTGCCTGGGAAATGACGTCCAGAAACACTACCAGATGGCTACTTGTGCTTTCCGCGGCTGGCGCAGGCGCGATCTCTGTTGCTGCTACAGGCTTTCTTCTTGGCCATAGTATCCACGAGGCGTCGATGAGCCCGCCGCGCTTGGCAGTACTCGCTGTCGCCGGGCTATTAGGCTGAACTTCCAGGGGTTTGAAGCGGAGCAGCTTTGCGGATGTAGGCAGTAATACTGTTGACTGCTGTGGGGGTGTTGTGCTATAAATATGGCATGCCGAAAGCGAAGTCTTGGGCCATGCACGTAGTCAAAGTCGTCAGCC
>JACQUI010000023.1 GCA_016210395.1 Chloroflexota bacterium
CGCATGGAACGAGCGGCCCCGCAGAATGAACAGGGATCATGACCGCAATCTCTCCGTCTCAACGGCTTGGGTCTGGCTCACCGAAGGGCGAATGCTCCTCCGACGACTCACAGCCATGCCACCTTACTTTGTCAACACCTTCTCAGAGCTGGTCCAGGACCGGTGACAGGCCTTCCGGCGTCGCCGAGCGTAGGGGCGCAGCCATCGCGCCCCTACGCATGAATGCACGCTCGCCGCGCCGGTCTACAGGGGGGACCCTAGTCGGAGATCTGGCCTCGGATCTCTCCCTGCGGGAAGCGCTTGGTGTGCAGGTTCACGTACACGGAGTCGTTGGCGAAGGCGTTGAGCAGGCCTTGCATGTCGCCGGACGCCCACCCCTGCTCGGGGATGCCCTGAATGTCGTTGGGCTCGATCATGTCGTTGAGGCTGCCGGAGCCGTCGGGGCAGTCGGGAAGGGTCATGCCGCCGGTCGGGACAAAGAAATCGTCGTTGGGGTCGTCGCACAGCCACACCAGGATGCCGCCGTAGGTGCTGCCGCGTCCGAAGTGCAGGTGGACGCCGATGACGTCCTCGAGGGCGGAGTAGCTGAGGGTGAACTCAATGTTGGGGTCGACGGCCTTAGCCTGGAAGCTGCCGGTGCCGGCGCTGAACACCGCGCCCCGGTTGGGTGGATCGAAGGTCACGCTGTTGAACCCGTTGAAGGTGGCGCTGAAGTTCCCGCTTTGCGCCCCAGTGCGGGTGACCGAAAACATGACCGAGATACCGATCATAACGGCGATCACGGCCAGCAATGGAATGAGCCATAGCCTTTTCATGGGGAGTGTCTCCTTTCGTCCGTTCAACTGCCTCTCACTCACGCGAGCATCCGCCGTCCACCGCCCTCCTCCACCACAGGAGCCGGGCGGGCGTCTAGAGCACACCTTACTGTAAGAATAATCCAGACATGTTCCAAGTCCTTGCCGTCTAGAACAAGTGGTTCTCGTATCGAGGGCGGTCCATTTCTAGACCCTCGACGACCTCTTTGTCATGTGTACGGACGGCAAAGAAGAGCGGATTCCTGTTCCCTTAGGGAGCGGAGAGAAGGCATTCCGTCCGCAGAAGGGCAGTTGTGGCGGCATTAGCCCTTTGCGCCATCAAGCCCTTCGCTCTTGTAAAGCTGGCCACGCTGTGAGTAGTGATGGGCGGTGCCCTGGATAAGCTCGACGTGGCGCTCCTCCACCTGGCCGGCAGGCTTGCCTGGAATCCCCCGCACAATGCTCCTGGCAGGGATGCGGGCCTCTTCCAGCACCACGGAACCTGCGGCTATGATCGAGAACTCGCCGACCTCCACGCCGTCGTTGGCAACCGCGCCGTTGCCCACCAGGCAGTTGTCCGAAAGGAGGCGGCCATGCCACGTGACGCTATGCCCGAGGGTGCAGTTATCGCCGATGCGGGCGTCGGCGTCTGAGTGCACCACGCTGTTGTCCTGGATGTTGGTATGCTTGCCGATGGTGATCTTCCCTGCGTCGCCACGGATGACCACGCCGGGCCAGACGCTGGAGAACTCGCCGACCTCCACGTCGCCAACGACGTAGGCTGCCTCGCTGACGAAGGCGGTGGGATGGACCTTGGGGGTCTTGCCTTTGAGGGAACGGAGCATGAGCGCCTCCTGTACAATTGTGTGAGCGTTTCTGCCCTGGTATTGTAGCGGGGGCTGTGGGAAGAGCATAGGGCATGAGGGCATTCGAGCACAGGGGCATCCGGGCATAGACGCCCACACGGAGGAAGCCTGATGAGAAGGCAAGAGGTCGCCGCTCCAGTCACGTCAAACGGCGCGACCGCCCTGGACGTCGCCATCGCCGCTGCCAGGGAGGCAGGCGCCCTGGCGCGGCGCCGGTTCTACGAGGCCAAGGAAGTGTCACTGAAAGGGGCGCGCGACCTGGTAACCGACGTAGACCTGGCAGTAGAGCGCGGCCTGAGGGAGACCCTCTCGCGCGCCTTCCCCGGCATTGGAGTGCAAGGGGAGGAGCTCGGCGCGGCGGGAGCGGGGCAAGAGCGATGGATTGTGGACCCCATTGACGGCACGCGAAACTACGCGGCGGGCATACCCCACTTCTGTGTGAACATCGCCCTGGCCAGGGACGACGCGGTGCTTGTGGGGGTTACCTACGACCCCATGCGCGACGAGCTGTTCACCTCTGCCCTGGGCCAGGGCACGTTCCTGAACGGACGGCCCATAGGGGTGAGCAAGAAGAGGTCGGTGGCAGAGTGCATCCTCTCCTTCGACATCAGCAGCATGAATCCCAAGGCGCTCCAGGCCTTTGCTCTCGTGCGGGGGCTGTGGCCTGGGATGCAGAGCGTCCGAATCATGGGGTCGTCGGCGCTGGGGTTGGCCTACGCCGCCTGCGGCAGAGTTGACCTCTATTTCCACCATAGCCTCTGGCCTTGGGATGTCGCCAGCGGGCTGCTGCTGGTGCGGGAGGCAGGCGGCGAGGTTGTGGAGCGCGGCACGGGGAAGCCGGCGGGCCTCAGTCCCAAAGGCGTCCTGGCCTCCAGCAAGCCTCTCCTGGAAGAGTTCCTCGCTTTGACCAAGGACGAGGCGTGGCACAGGACGGAGTAATCCGCCTATACGTTGCGTTGCCTCACAACGCTGCTTGTGCGCCAACCCTTGATTGACACGTATACGCAAACTCCCTACACTCGTACTAAGGCAGTCGTTAGTGGCTGGATTTCACTCACCCGCCTCCTGCCGCTCCTAACGTCGCGGCGGAGTCGGCCTCTCCCATCAAGGGAGAGGCGAACATGGCATTCCGCTGGATGCACGCGACCGCCCTTTTCGGCGTATCTACGAGGGGCCCGGCTGGGACATTCCTGGAGCACACACGATGAACCTTGGCTCCACAGAAAGGGGCGCAGGGACAGCGGCAACGGCTGCGCTCAGTGAGGCTCACGCCACCAGTTCCCCAACGCCGGCTGATGCGTCCAAAGACCTGGACGGGAAGTCCCCTTCAGCATCTCCTGCTGGCCCGCGCATTGCCCTGAGCGAGCGTGTCATCGCGCACATTCAGGACATCGGCTTGCCTGCGCTGCTGAGCGACAGCGATTGCCGCATCGTCGCCATCAACCGCCAGGCCGCAGCCCTGTTGGACCAGAAAGCTGAGCCTGGCGCCGCGTTGCCAGCGCTGGCGCAGGGAGCCGGCGCCGCTTCAGACCTCATGTCGGTATGGCAGGCGCGGTGCAGCCTGGGCGCAGGCTGGAGCCACGAGTGCAAGCTGCTGGGCAAGCTGGAAGCTCTTGTTGACCTCCAACTGGTCGTCATGCCGGTCTCCGTGGCCGGCACGGGGGACCAGGTATGGCTGGTGGTGCTGCAAGACCTGACGGAGACCCTGTTCCATGCCCGGGAGCTGGAGATCTACGCCACGGAGTTGAGCCAGCTCTACCAGAAGAACAAGCAAGACCTCCAGAAGCTGGAAGAAGCCCAGCGCTCCCGCGAGCAGTTCTTCTCCCTGGTCACCCACGAGCTCAAGACGCCGCTCACGTCTCTCAAGGCGGCGTTGGAAATCCTGTGCACGCCGGAGGTGATTCCCACAGGGTTCGAGAACGCATGGCGGCTGGCCGATACGATGAAGCGTTCCGCCTTTCGCTTGGAGCGCCTCATGAACGACGTGCTGGACGTTGCAGCCGCTCGCAGCGGCGGCATGGACTTCTCCTTCGAAGCCGTGGACCTGTGCGACGTGATTGACACGGTCGTATCGGAGATGACGCCGGTGGCCAACGAAAAAGGCGTCCTCCTGACCGGCCCCGAGAAATACAAGAGCGGCCTGGTTGTGAGAGGGGACGACGTGCGCCTTCAGCAGGTGTTTCTCAACCTGACCTCCAACGCGATCAAGGCAACGCCTCCCGATGGGACCGTGCGAATACGCGCTGCCCGCAGCGCCGGCGCCGCGCGGGTGAGCGTTACCAACCCTGGGGAGCTTCCGGAGCATGTCAGGAATGGGCTTTTCGAGCCGTTTCGCAAGTCCTCGGTAGGCGGATACAAGGCGGGGGCCGGCCTGGGGCTCACTGTCGTGCAGGCCCTGGTCAACGCCCACAACGGGGCCGTAGAGGCGACCTCCCGCCGCAAGCAAGTAGTCTTTACTGTCATCATCCCGCTATGGGGAAAGGCAAGCAGCCAATGAAGATACTGCTGGTTGAAGACGACCCGGAGGTGGGGGAAACGGTAAGCATGGCATTCTCTATGCGCTGGCCGGACACCCTGGTGCAGCGCAGCGAGACGGGGAAAGAGGCCATTGCCGCCGTGGCCAAAGGTGGACTTGACCTGGTGATACTGGACGTGAACCTTCCCGACATGGACGGCTTCACCATCCTGGACAGCATCCGCAAGAGATCCAAAGTGCCCGTGATCATGCTGACCGTGCGCGCCTCGGACCGGGACAAGGTGCGCGGGTTGGAGATGGGCGCGGACGACTATTTGGGCAAGCCGTTCTCCCCCTTCGAGCTGCTGGCCCGGGCAGCCGCCGTGCTGCGGCGGGCGGCCAGCTCCAGCCAAGTCCAGGAGGCCAGCGTCCTTGCCGCCGGCGTCATCAAGCTGAACCAGGACACGGCGGAGGTATTCGTCGCGGACCAGCCGGTGAAGCTCAGCCCCACCGAGTTCAAGATGCTGGAGCTGCTGGTGCAGAACGCCGGTAAGGTGGTGACCAGGGACACCCTCATAAAGAACATCTGGGGTATGGACCCCGCAGCGGCGGACGCCTACCTCATCAAGCTGCACATCCAGCACCTGCGCAAGAAGATGGGGGACAACGGCGTGCAGCCCAAGTTCATCATCACCGTGCGCGGCTTCGGCTACAAGGTGCCTGCGTAGCGGCCTGCCACCCTCGCCCGTCGTCTGTAGAGCGAGGCATGCGTCGTCCCTACGGAGAATGCCTCCAGCAGGGGTGAAACGCTGCTCCTGGTCCAACAAACGATGCGTTGGAAGCGCAAAGCTAGGCAGACCCCACAAAGATGTCCTTGCCGCGCACCTGCACCGGGTACACCTTCACCGGTTCCTGCGCGGGGCCGTCCACCACTGCGCCCGTCTTGACGTTGAATTGGCTGCCGTGACACGGACACTCCACAAACTCGCCGTCAATGCTGCCCTCAGAGAGGGAG
>JACQUI010000344.1 GCA_016210395.1 Chloroflexota bacterium
CACCCATGCTGGCCGCGCACTGGCTGAAGCCGGAGAAGGTGGAAGAGATCAACCGGCGCTTCCGCGGCGGGCTGCTGGCGCCGTTCCGCGGCTTCGGCGACTGGTGGGACCGGAACCTGGACGCCGTGCGCCTGCTGTACCGGAGGACACTCGGATGGGGGTTGAGCCACCGGGCGCTGGTGCTGATGGGCGCCGCCCTGGCGATGGGCGCCGCCGTTGCCTTCATTCCGCTGAGCCTGCTGGGCAGCGAGTTCGCCCCGACGGAGGACGACAATCAGTTCAGCCTTCAGGTCCGCATGCCCTCCGGTTCCTCGCTGGAGGCCACGAGCCGGGCGATGGCGCAGCTTGAAGGACGTCTGGCGAGCTTGCCGGAGGTGAGAAACGTCTTCAGCTCGGTGGGTGTGGGGGGAGGCGCCAGCGGCGGGCAGGCGACTTTTGGCAGCATGACGGTGCAGCTTGTGGACAAGCTGGAGCGCACCCGGTCCACTCTGGCGGTGCTGGAAGAGGCTCGGGGCATTGGACGCACCATTCCGGGGATGACGTTGACTGGGAATGTCCAGAGCAGCTTCGGCGGCGGCTCCCCCATTTCCATGCGCATTCTGGGTGATGACCTGGACACTCTGGCCCGCATCTCAAGTCAGGTGGTGACGATCGTGCGCAACACGCCCGGCACGACCGACGTCAGGCTGGAGCAGGACACGGCGGTGCCGGAGCTTCAGGCGGTCTTGGACAGGTCGCGCATGGCCCAGCTTGGCCTTACGTCGGCGCAGGTGGCCAGTGTGCTGCGCACGGCGGTGCAGGGGAGCGTCGTCTCGCAGTTCGACCGTCCGGACGGGACTCAGTCCGATGTGCGGCTGAAATTGGCCGACGCGGACACCATGACGCCCGCCCAGCTTGCGGCGCTGCCGATATTCGTGCCGAGCACAGGCGAGACGGTGCGCCTTGACCAGATCGCCACGCTGCGCCAGGCGACGGGGCCTAACCAGATTGACCGGGCCAGCCAGCAGCGGCGCATGAGCGTGAGCGCCAACGTGGTGGGCCGCTCCGTGGGCGATGTGGCGCGGGATATCCAGGCCCAGACAAGCAAGCTGGCTCTTCCCGCGGGATACCGCGTGGTCCTTCTGGGGCAGGCGGACCGCCTGAACCAGGCCGCGAATTCGCTCCTTGGGGCATTAGGGCTGTCCGTCGTGCTCATCTACATGCTCCTTGCCGCGCTGTACGAGGACTGGCTGCACCCCCTGGCCATCATGTTCTCGCTGCCTCTGGCGCTCGTGGGCGCCTTCACGGGACTGCTGGTCACGGGGAACACCTTCAACATGTTCTCCATGATCGGCATCATCTTCCTGATGGGCCTCGTGGCCAAGAACGCCATTCTGCTCGTGGACTACACGAATACGCTGCGGGAGCGTGGGGTGGAACGGCGTGAAGCGATACTGGAGGCGGGGGCCACGCGCCTGCGCCCTATATTCATGACCTCATTCACGCTGGTGTTCGCCATGATCCCGCTGGCGTTGAAGCTGGAGGCCGGCGCCGAGTCGCGGTCGCCGCTGGCGGTGGTCATCATCGGCGGCGTTCTGAGTTCCATGTTCCTGACGCTAGTCGTGGTGCCCGTGGTCTATACATTGCTGGAAGACCTCCCCGGCCTCGTGAGAAACATGGCAGGGCGACGCGTTCCGGGGGCGCGACGAGAGCGCGTGTCCGCGCGTCCCGCCCTTCTGGGCGAGGCGTCGCGCATCCAGGACACCTCGTCGTCCGACTTCGCGCCCAAGCCATAGCGTCCTGCGTTGGAAATCCGTTGCCTAAGTCCCCGGAGTGCAGGGGCGCGGCCCTTGCCGGGGTTATAGGGGTGTCCCCTATAATTCATAACCCTCCTTCTCCTCAAGGAGAAAGGGGACACAGGGGGATGAGATGTCCATACTCCAAAGGAGATGGTCACCCCTGGGAGAAACCCCTACTTTTGTAAGGACTAAGCACTCAGGACGCTAGTCGCGCGGCCCAACAGCGACCCTGACTGCGTCTTCAGGAGCGAGCGCATGCTGATTGAGAAACGTCTTCAAGAGCTAGGCCTCACTTTGCCCAAGCAGGGCCCCGCGGCGGGCAACTATCTGCGGACAGTCCGAGCGGGAAACTACATGTATCTCTCAGGACACCTGCCAAATTATCCGGGCGGCAGGGTATTCAAGGGCAAGGTAGGACGGGATATACAGGTGGAGGAGGGCTACCAGGGAGCGCGCCAGGCGGCCCTCTGCATGCTCAGCAGCTTGAAGGATGAGATCGGCAATCTGGACAAAGTGGTCCGGGTGGTCAAAGTGACCGGTTTTGTCAGTTGCGCCGAGGACTTCTTGGACCAGTCCAAGGTGGTGAACGGCGCGTCCGAC
>JACQUI010000028.1 GCA_016210395.1 Chloroflexota bacterium
CCCCTACGGGGACACCCCCAACGACCCCCGGCGAGGGCCGCGCCCCTCTTATCCCTTCAAGATGGTGACCACGCACGTGCTGCCCGTGCCCCCCAGGTTCTGTGCAAGGCCATAGCGGGGTTTCTGTTTGGGAAGCTGGCGCGGCCCGGCTTGGCCCCTGATCTGCTCCCACAGCTCCACGATCTGGGCTGCGCCCGTAGCGCCGACGGGGTGCCCTTTGGCTTTCAGGCCTCCCGATGTGTTGACGGGTCTTGCGCCGTCCCTGGCCGTCATACCTTCGGCCACTGCCAATGCCCCTTCTCCCGGCGCGAAGAAACCCAGGTCCTCGGTGGCTACGATCTCGGCGATGGTGAAGCAGTCGTGCACCTCGGCCAGGTCAATGTCCTCCGCCGTCACGCCCGCCATGGTGTACGCCTGGCGCGCGGCCTCTCGCACCGCCGGCGAGGAGGTCAGGCTATCCCAAGAGGCAAGCGGGCCGCCGCTGGCCTGGCCGATCCCGGCCACGTGCACGGGATGGTCCGTCAGGTCCGAAGCCACGTCCTCCGCCGCCAGGACCAGGCAGCTTGCGCCATCGCTGATGGGGGAGCAGTCGTAGAGGCGCAGTGGCCACGCCACGAGGGGATTGACGCGGTCGTCCCGCAGAAAGTCCATCTCGTCCTGCCAGCTTGGCTCTGGCTCTCCGCTCTGCGCCATGCGCTCAGCGCGGGCCTTCATGGTGTCGCGAATGGTGGCTCTGAAATGTGCCCGGGGGTTCAGCGCGCCGTTCTGGTGGTTCTTGATGGCGACCCGCATGAGGTGCTCCGGGCTTGCGCCGTAACGGTGCAGGTAGGCCGACGCGATGATGCCGAATGCGCCGGGGAAGGTGAGGCCGGCCTGCTGCACCTCAAAGACGTCATCCGCCGCCATGGCCAGCGCCGCCGTGACGCCGTCGGTGGGCATGCGGGTCATCTTCTCCACGCCGGCAACAACCACGACATCGCACATGCCGGAGGCGATGGCCATCACCCCCTGGCGGAAGGCGGCGCCGCTGCTGGCGCAGGCGTCCTCGATACGCACGCTGGGGATAGGGGCAAGCCCAGCCCAGTCCGCCATCAGCGGCGCAAGGTGGCTCTGGCCCTCGAAGACCTCGCTGGCGAAGTTGCCCAGGTACAGCCCTTCGATGTCGGCGGGTTGAAGCCCCTTGTCCACCGAGCGGATGGCGTCCAGGAACGCCTCCAGGAACAGGTCGCGGCTGGTCTTCTTGGGGAATACGCCAAAACAGGATGCGCCCGCGCCTGCAATGACTACGTTGCGCGCCAGCCTTCTTGCCCCGGTTTTCATCTTGCGCCTCCGACGAAGGTTTTCTTCAGGCGTATGCCTGGGAAAAAACGAGACATTGCCGCTGGTTGCGTGTAGGGGCGGACCCGTGTGTCCGCCCACCCAGAGGACTGGGCAGACACGCAGGTCTGCCCCTACCGACTGACTCGCCCCGTTTGGCCCAGAGCCTGCCCCTTCCCTCAACGGGAAGGGGCAGGGGTTGGGTCTCCCCTATTCGCCCGCAAACCTGGGAGGCCGCTTCTCCAGGAATGCGCTGATGCCTTCCTGGGCGTCCCGGCTTTGCCGCGCCTCCATGAACAGGCCCCGCTCTAGCTCCAACCCCTTGTGCAGGGGCATTTCTGCGCCCCGGTGAACGGCGTGCTTGATCCTGCTCACCGCCACGGCGGACTTGCTTGCCAGCGTGCACGCCATGCGCAGCGCCTCGTCCGCAACGTGGTCGTCCGGCACAACGCGGTTCACCAGGCCCACTGCCAGCGCTTGCTCAGCGGGTATGGGCTCGCCTGTGAGCATCATTTCCATGGCCAGCGTCCTGCCCACCAGGCGGGGGAGGCGCTGGGTGCCGCCCCATCCGGGGACTAGCCCCAGGTCTACCTCCGGCTGGCCGAATCGGGCCGACTGTCCGGCGACGCGCAGGTCGCACGCCATGGCTAGCTCGCACCCGCCGCCCAGGGCGACGCCGCTCACCGCTGCGATAACAGGCTGCCGTACGCTTTCTATGAGCGAGAAGAGCGCCTGGCCCTGCTCGATGTATGACCTGGCCCCTTCATCCTGCAGGCCCTTCATCTCGGTCAGGTCTGCGCCCGCGCTGAATGTCTTGGCCAGCCCAGTGCCAATGACGATGGCGCGAACGTCCTCGTCCGATGCGCACGTCTCCAGCGCCCCCTGGATCTCCGCGAGGAACCGCTTGCTGAGGGCGTTCACGGGCGGACGGTTCAGCTTTATTGCAGCAACGCCGTCTCGCACCGTGACCTGGAGGAAAGAGAAGTCGCGGGTCTCCATCTGTCCCCTCCTTGCCTCGCTCTGTAGACTGTCATTGCTACGAGAATACGGCCCACCCATCAGAGCGGTGAAGTTGTCATCCTGAGCGAGGCGGTCAAACGCGACTTGTTGTTCTCAGCGACCGCCGCAGTGAAGGATCACCCATCGGCCCGGCCGTCACGCAAAGGGCTGCGGCAGCAGCCCGCGTCCCTCTATTGCCAAACAGCTTTTCACCCTTGAGGGCTTCAGCCTTCGCCACAGGCTATTGCCTGCCTGGGCTAATAAGATTCCTCGCTGCGCTCGTCCCGATAGAATCGGGGTTGCGCTTGCTCTATCTGGCGGGCGTCGCCTCGCTTGCGGCGCCTGCCACGATGGCGTACCCCCCGCCGGCAAGGACCCGCTGCGCCACCCTGCGTCCAACCTCCACCTCGTTGGCGGGCGTCCTGCGGAATAGGCGGCGCACCACCGCCAGTTGCGTTTGCAGGGTGTCGCCCTCCTGCATCCCCGCCAGGGCGCGCCGGGCGGTGGCCTCGGACTGGTCCATGACCAGGTTGCCCACGAGCTGCGCCAGGTCCAGCGCGTGCGCGGCCTCCTGCGGCCCCCGCTGTTGGACGAGCGCGCGCGTCCGCAGCAGTGCGCTCTCCCAGGCGTAAATGCCGATGACCAGGTCCGCCAGCGCCAGCAGCAACTCTTGTTGCTCCTCCAGGGCCGTCAGGTACTTCTGCGCGCCGATGCCGCTGAGCAGGAGCGCTGTGCGCTTCAGGTTGGCAAGCTCCCCTTCCATGCGCCTGAGCGCGCCATCGCCGCCCATGCCGCCGTCCGGCCCAGCCATCCGCGTGTCCATGACCTCCCGCTGCGCCCGCTCGATGGCCTCCATCAGCGGCAGCTCTCCGCGCAGCGTCTTCCGCAGGAGCGTGCCTGGAATGAGCATTCTATTGATCTCGTTTGTGCCTTCGAAGATGCGCTCGATCCTGGCGTCCCGGTAGGCGCGCTCCGCCTCGCACTCCTGCATGAAGCCGAAGCCGCCGTGAATCTGGACGGCTTCATCAGCCACGTAGTCCAGGGTTTCAGAGCCGTAGACCTTGTTAATAGATGCCTCCACCGCGTACTCGCCCAGGGCCCTGGCGCGCCCGGCCCAGTCGTCCTTGTCCAGCGTCTCCAGATGCGCATCTATAAGGCCCGCCGTCCGGTAGGCCATGCTCTCCAGGGCGAAGGTGCGGGCCGCCATTTGCGCCAGCTTCTGCTGGATGGCCGGGAACTGGCCGATGGGTTTCCCAAACTGGACGCGCTGAGCGGCGTAGCGGGCTGAAAGCGCCAGCAGGTCCTTGCACGTCCCCAGGCAGCCGGCGGCGAGCATCCACCGGCTTACGTCCAGCACCGTGAAGGCGATGACGTGGCCGCGCCCGACCTCGCCCACGACGTTTTCCACGGGAACGCGGACATCGCTGAGGTAGACGCTGCAGGTAGAGGAGCCGTGCAGGCCCATCTTCTTGGCCTCGGGGCCGGTGCTCACGCCTTGCCAACTGCGCTCCACCAGGAAGGCGGTGATCTTCTCGCCATCCACCTTGGCGTAGACCGTGAAGACGTCCGCGAAGCCTGAGTTGGTGATCCACTGCTTCTGGCCGTTCAGCACGTAGAAGCGCCCATCCGGGCTGAGGGACGCCGCCGTCCTGATGCCCATGGCGTCGGAGCCGGCCTCGGGTTCTGTGAGGGCGTAGGAGGCCAGGCGCTGTCCGGTGGCTAGCGATGGCAGGTAGCGCGCCTTCAGCTCCGGCGAGCCGAAAAGCACGAGCGGGAGCGTGCCGATGCCGGCGTGGGCGGCGATGCTGATGGCAAAGGACGCTCCCCTGGAGAGCGATTCGAGCAGGTGACCGACGCCTGCCATATTCAGACCTGCGCCGCCGTATTCCTGTGGCACGAATGCTCCAAGCATGCCCAGGCTTCCGGCTTCGCGAAGGAGCTCGGTAGTGAGCGCGTGGCCGCCGCTTTCCAGCTCGGCTAGGTGGGGCCAGACGCGTTCGCCCACGAAGGCCCTGGCGGTCCGGCCAATGAGGACCTGCTCCTCGCTGAGGCGCTCCGGCGTGAAGGCGCGCGCAGGGTCACCTTCTTCGATGAGGAACCTACCGCCTTGGTTGATGGTTTTCGTGCCTGTCATGATTCCTCCAGTCTCGACGACTGCGGATCGGTAGGGGCGTACCTATGTGTCAGCCAACCGCGCAGACGCGGGCAGGGAGACCCTGCCCCTACGGAGACGCATTACGTCTACGCTGCCTGGAACTCGAACACGCCGGAGGCGCCCATGCCGCCGCCGACGCACATGGTGACCAGGCCGTACTTGCTCTTGCGGCGCGCCGCTTCATGCATGAGCGTGACCACCTGGCGCGCGCCCGTGCATCCCAGGGGGTGCCCAAGGGCAATGCCGCCTCCGTTGACGCTAACGACCTCTGGGTTGAACTCCAGGCGGCGCATGACCCAGACCGCCTGTGCGGCAAAGGCTTCGTGCAGCTCGATGAGGTCCATATCCTGGGTACGGAGACCGGCCAGGCGCAGGGCCTTGGGGACGGACGCCGCCGGGCCCGTGCCCATGATCTCGGGGTCAACGCCTGCTGCGGCAAAGGAGCGGTACATGGCCCTGATGGGCAGCCCCATCTCCTCCGCCCGTCGCGCCCACATGACCACCACCGCCGCCGCGCCGTCGCTCATGGGCGAGGCGTTGCCCGCCGTGACACTGCCGTTGACCTTGAAGGCGGGGCGCAGCCGCGCCAGCGCCTCTGGGGAGGTGTCCCGCCGGATGCACTCGTCCGCCTGGAAGAGGGCCTTCCGACTCACAAGCGCGCCGTCCTCGCCGTCCCACTGGTCCACTTCCACGGGCACGATCTCCTGGGCGAAGCGCCCGGAGTCGGTGGCGGCGATGGCCTTCAGGTGGCTCTGGAGTGCAAAGGCGTCCTGGTCCTCGCGGCGCACCTCGTACCGCCGGGCGACCTCTTCAGCGGTGTTGCCCATAGGCATGTAGACCTGCGGGTACTCCGCGACAAGGGCCGGGTTGGGCGCGGGCCGGAAGCCGACCATGGGCACGCGGCTCATGCACTCCACCCCGCCCGCCACGATGACCTCCGCGCCGCCGGACATGACGCGCTCCGCCGCAATGGCGATGGCCTGGAGGCCCGATGCGCAAAACCGGTTGACGGTCATGGCGGGCACGCTGGTGGGCAGGCCCGCCCGCAGGCTGGCGATACGCGCGACGTTCAGGCCCTGCTCGCCCTCCGGCATGGCGCAGCCCAGGATGACGTCGTCAATCTCGGCCTTGTCCAGCCCGGGGGTGCTTTCCACGACGCGCCGGATGACCAGGGCCGCCAAGTCGTCCGGGCGCACGTCCCGCAGGCTGCCCGTATGCGCCTTGCCGATGGCTGTACGGAGTCCGCTGACGATGACTGCGTCTCGCATGGATTGTGCCCTCCAGTTCTCTTGCAGGGGCGGACCTGGCGTATCCACCCACCGTGGGACGGGGCAGAAAAGCGGTCTGCCCCTACAGCGTGTGGTAGCGGCGTCCTGGCCCCCTTGCCCTTCGTCAGTTCCGCAATGGCCGGCCCGTTTGGAGCACGGCCTGCATGCGCGCCTGGGTCTTTGGCTCGCCGCAGAGGCTCAAAAAGGCCTCCCGCTCCAGGTCCAGGAAGTATTCCTCATTGGCAACGCTGCCGGCGGGCCGGTCTCCGCCGGTCAGCACGTACGCCAGCTTGCGGGCGATCTTCACGTCATGCTCCGTGGCCTGGCCTGCCCAGAGCATCGTCTGCGCCGCCAGCTCCAGGATAGCGCGGGCGTTGGCCCCCAGGATGGGAAGGCGCGCCTGCGGCTGCGGGCGGTATCCCTGGGCGCACATGGCCAGCGCCGTTGCCTTGGCCACGTACAGCAGGTGGTCCACGTTCGGGATAATGACGTCTGCGGGTCGGAGGAAACCTATCCGCCGTGCTTCCTGGCCGCTGCCTGATACCCTGGCCGTGCCGATGGCCTCGAAGACGCCGGCCAGGGCAGGCGTCGGATCTAGCTGGGGCAGGAGCTGGGGCGCGCCGCCGGCCGGGCGGCCAAGCAGCGCCTGGATGCCGCCGGGCAGGGCGTCAAGGGCGCGTAGCAGCATCTCTTTGCAGCCGCCGCCAGCGGGAATAATGCCCGCCCCAACCTCTACCAGGCCGACGTAGCTTTCGGCCGCCGCTGTTACGCGGCTTGCGGCCAGGGCGATCTCCGCGCCGCCGCCCAGCGTCTGGCCGTAGGGCGCTGCAACCACGGGCACGGGCATACGCTTGATGGCCAGCAGCGCCTGCTGGAAGCGGCGGGCGATGCCGTCCAGCTCCTGCCAGTCGCCTTCCTGGGCGGTGAGCAGGAGCATCATGAGGTTTGCGCCGACGCAGAAGTTGGGCTGCACGTGGCTGCCGATGACCAGCGCGCGGGACTGCTGGGGCGCGATGCGCGCGGCTTCTTCAAGCATCGCGATCATGTCGGGGCCGATGGCCTGGCGCGGCGAGTGGAAGTCCAGGAACGCTACGTCGTCGCCCAGGTCGAAGAGTGTGGCGCCCGGATTCTTGGCCATGACTGGATGGGCCGTGCGGAGCTGCCGGTGTGTGATGGCGCGGCTGTCCGCTTCGACCGGCGCGAGCGCGCCTGCATGTGTTGCCTGCAACAGCCTGCCGCCTGGCTCGTCCTGGTAGAAAGACCCCTCGCGCTCGGCCAGGCGGACGACCCACTCCGGCAGGGAGAGGCCGTCCTTCCGCATCCGCGAAACGGCACCTGCGACACCGAGGGCGTCCCACGCCTCGAAGGGGCCGAGCTCCCAGTTGAACCCCCAGCGCATAGCGCGGTCAACGGAAACGACATCCGGCGCTACCTCGCCCACCTTGCCTGCTGTGTAGGCCAGGAAGCTGGAAAGCGCCCGCCAGGCGAACCGCCCCGCGGGGTCGTCGGCGTTGACCAGAGTGCGCAGCTTCTGCGCCGGGTCGTCCATGTCCCGCACCGCAGCCAGGGAAGGCGCGGCCATGCGACGCCGCGGCCGGTACTCCAGGGTGGCCGGTTGTAGGGTCAGCACCTGGCTTTCGCCGCCACTGGTGGTGCGCTTGTAGAAGCCCTGGCCCGCTTTTTCGCCGGTCCAGCCTCGCTTCACCATCTCGCGCAGGTACGGAGGCACATCAAAGGCACGCCGTTCCAGAGGGTCGCTGGTGACCTCCCGCAGGTGGTCGCAAATCGCTACCAGCACGTCCAGGCCCACCAGGTCGGCGGTGCGGAACGTCCCCGCCGTGGAGCGGGCCATGGCCGGGCCGGTGACGCTGTCCATGTCGTCCGGCTCCAGGCCGAGCTCTTCCATGAGATGGAGGACAGCCATGAGGCCGTAGACGCCCAGGCGCGTGCCGATGAACCCCGGCGTGTCCTTGGCAATAACCACGCCTTTGCCCAGCACCTCTTCCGCAAACCAGCGGATTGCTTGCAGCGCCTGGTCTTCCGTGTCCTGCGTTGGAATGACCTCCAGCAGACGCAGGTAGCGGGGAGGGTTGAAGAAATGGGTCCCCAGGAAGTGCGGGCGAAGGTGCGGGGGCAGCGCCTCGCCTATGGAGGCGATGGGAATGCCTGACGTGTTGGAACTGAGAACGGCGTCGGGGCGGACATGCTCCGCGACCCGCGTCCAAAGCCTGCGCTTGGCCTCCAGGTCTTCCACGACTGCTTCTATCACCCAGTCCACCTGCTGGAGCCGCGAGAGGTGGTCCTCAAAGTTGCCGGGATGAATAAAGGCAAGCGCGTCGGAGGAGTACAGCGGAGGGGGCTGGAGGCGCAGGAGCTTCTGCCTGGCTTCTTCGGCCCGGCGGCTATCGTGGCCGTTGGTGGACAGGTCAAGCAGGTCGCAGGGGATACCCTGGCTGGCCAGCAGCCCCGCGATCTGCGATCCCATTGTGCCTGCGCCCAGGACAGCGGCCCGCTTGATCTGGTAGCGCGCCAAGGGAGGAGTCTGCCGCAAGGGAGCGGTGATCGTCATGGCGTATCTCCTGTGCCTTGCCCGTGAGTGAACGGTCCTCTCTCTGGCTCCTCCCGCCAAGGAAGAATGGCATGCCCATCTGTCTGTCAACAGAGCGGTCCAGAGAGGGGGCGTACGACAAAAAGATTCCAAGATTCCGTTCGCCCTGAGCCTGTCGAAGGGCGCGTTCATGGTTCGATACGCTCACCACAAACGGATCCAAGCTAACGGAGTGTTAGGAACGCTCCGCTAGCCGGCTGGCGTCCGCTCTTGCTCGGCCAGCTTGCGGCGGAGCACCTTTCCGATGAGGGACTTGGGAAGCTCGGCCACGAAATCTACTTGCTTCGGCGCCTTGTACGGCGCGAGCGTCTGCAGGCACCAGGCGATGAGGTCCTGGTCGGTTGGCTTGGGCGCGTCTTCTTTGAGAACGACAAAGGCCTTGGGGACTTCGCCCCGGAGGGCGTCGGGTATGCCGATGGCTGCCGCCTCTTTCACTGCCGGGTGCTGGTACAGGGCCTCTTCCACCTCCCTGGGGTAGACGTTGTGGCCCGACACGATAATCATTTCCTTTTTTCTATCCACAATGTAGAAGAAGCCATCTGCATCCATACGGGCGACGTCGCCCGTGAAGAGCCATCCATCCTCCAGGACGGCGGCGGTCTCCTCGGGCTGGTTCCAGTAGCCTTTCATGACCTGTGGGCCCCTGATGAGCAGCTCCCCAGCTTCTCCGGGCGGCAGGGGCTCTCCGGTCTCCAGGTGCACAATACGGCATTCCGTATTTGCCAGGGGCTGGCCGATGCTTCCCGGCTTCTGCATCGCATCGAAGCGGTTGATGTGCGTGACCGGCGATGCCTCGCTGAGGCCGTAGCCTTCGACAAGCCGGCCTCCCGTCAGGCGCTCGAACGCCTGCTGCACCGAGCTTGGCAAGGCAGCGGCGCCGCTGACGCAGCACTCGATGCTGCTCAGGTTGTACTTGTGCACCTTGGGGTAGTTGTTGATAGCCACGTAGATAGCCGGAACGCCTGGGAAAAGTTGCGGCCTGTGCCGCTGGATCGCCCTGAGGACTGCCTGCACCTGGAACCGCGGAAGAAGGACCATCCGCGCCCCCGTCATCACGGCGTAGTTCATAACCACGCTCATGCCGTAGGCATGAAAGAAAGGCAGCACGCCCAGGATCGTTGGCGGCTTCTGGCTCAGAGGCGGCACCCGCGCGCCGATCTGAACAGCGTTAGCTACCAGGTTGTAATGACTGAGCATAGCCCCCTTGGGGATCCCGGTAGTGCCGCCGGTGTACTGCAACGCAGCGAGGTCTTCCTTGGGGTTCACAGACACTGGGTTTTCCAGGGGAGGCGACGTGAGTAGCTCCCGGTACATTACGACGCGGGAGTCGTCCCGCCACGTTGCCTTCTTGACTTCCCTCCCGTCCTTGAGGTAGTAGAAGGGGCGCAAGGTGAGGGGCAGCGCCTCCGCAATGCTGGTCAGGGCTATCTTCTCGACCTCTGTCTCTCGTGCTGCAGCGGCTATCGTGGAGTAGAAGCGGTCGAGCCCAATGACAACGCGTGCGCCGGAGTCGCGGAACTGGGTCTGCAACTCCTTGGCGGTGTAGAGGGGGTTGCACATCACCACGATTGCGCCTGCCCAGAGGACCCCGTAGTACGAGGCGACTGCCTGCGGGCAGTTGGGCAGGACGATGGCGACGCGGTCGCCCTTGCGCACGCCCAGCTTTGCAAGCGCCCCAGCCAGGGCCTTCGCCTGGAGAAAAAGGCTGCGATACGAGGTTGACTGGCCGTAGAAAAGGAGCGCTGTGGACTCGGGATGGGCCGCGGCCTGGCGGACAAGAAACTCGTAAAGAGGGATTACAGGGTAGTCAAGCGAGGTAGCAATCCCCCGGACATCCGCCTCCACCTGTTGACGAGTCGCCGGCCGGCGGCCAATAGCAAACATGGTCCCACCCCCTCATCACCGCTGCTTTGGAAGCATTGCTCAGATTATTGTCGCCCAAATACCTATCGCAGGTCAACATTGTGACGCAAAAGACGAGAGCAAAACAGGCGTTAAGTTCTAGCCTCTCCCGACATCCAGGCTACCGGAAGGCCAGCGCCTCTCCCGCCTGCGTAGCAACGTAGAGAACGCCCTGACCCCATACTGGGCTGCCCGCTGGAACAGCGCCGGTCTCGGACCGCAGGACATCTTTGCCTGTCCCAGCCTCCAGCCCGTACAGAGCCCCTCCTGTGTCAACAGCGTACACCGTCTCGCCAACGACAATAGGCGCGCCTGCCATGGGGCGGGCCAGCTTCGCTTCCCAGGCTACCTCGCCTGTATCCTGGCGCAAGACGTACAGCTTCCCTTCTCCGCTAGCGATGGTGCTGCCCAGGAACAGCAGCGCTTCGTTCGCGGCCATGCCTTCCCCCAGGGACTCGCCCCTTCTGGTGAACAGCCACTGCATGCCTCTGGGCTGAGATGGACGGGGCAGCATGCCCCACACGTACCCTTGCCACCACCATGCCCGCATAGCCTGCTCGAAGGGGATTTCCCGCGAATGGAGGGACGCGGCGATCAGAAGGCTATCGTCGGCAATGGCGAAGGCTCTGCCGCCGGCCAGCACGGGCGCGGAGCTTGCGGGGAAGCCGCTAGGCAAGAGCCTCCGCATAGTGCCGTTGCGACTGTCCAGAAAGTGCAGGTTCCCGTCCTCGGTTCCCGCCACAAGGATGTTGTCAGTCGTAGCCGGGGAGGAAGCAGAGTAGGCCCGGAGCTTGTACGCCCATCGCTTCTGCCCCGTGGCGGCATCCAGGCAGTAGAGCCTGCCATCCCTGGCCGACAGGTATACGGAGCCGCCGTAGATGAGAGGAGCGGCCAGGAAAGAATCGCCCGGCGAGAAGCTCCATCGCGTTGCCCCGCTCTCGCTGTCCAGGGCAAGCAACCGTCCGTTTCGCAGCGGCGCGTACACGTAGCCTCCCGCCACTGCCAGCGGCAGGTCAACGGGGCTCTCCACCTGCTGCTCCCACAGGGCATCACCTGTGCGAGCGTCCAGAGCGATGACGCGACTGTCCTGGCTGCCCAGGTACAGGACCCCACCCGCAAGGGCCGGAGGCGCAGAGAGGCCGCCCGCAGCCTTGCTCCGCCACAGCAGCGTGCCCTCTATGGGGGGATACGACCCAGGAAGGTAGCCTGTCCTCTGGGGGTCGTGGCCTGCCGTGGCCCAGTCGCCGGGCTGGATGCTGGGGGTCAAGGCGGTGGAGGGGGGTGGAACGGGCAGGTGCAGGTTGAAGACATTCCAGACGGTGACTGCCGAAACCAGGAGGAAGGCGATGCCACCAAGGAGCAGCAGCCTTCTCCGCCTCCGCCGCGCGTAGCCGGTCCGGCGCACAGCGACAGGCCGCTGTGTCTCAGGCCTCTGCGTCTTGTTGCGAAGTGATGTCACGGAAGGTCTATGTGGGATGCGTTGTAGGGGCGCGGTCTCCGCGCCCGTCTCCCAGGTATGCCTACCAGTTTTGCAGGCCGAAGTATAGGACGCGGGCAGGGAGACCCTGCCCCGCGGGACGCCACCTGCCCCTGCCTCTACGACACCGGCGGGCGGCGCTGGTGCCAGTCGGTCGCCTGCTGGTAGGCGTGGGCAACCCGCAGGACGGTCGCCTCGTCGAACAGGCGACCTCCGATATGGAACCCCAGCGGCATACCTGCTGGGTTGAAGCCGCAGGGGACGGAAATGGCGGGGCTTCCCGACATGTTGAAGGCGGTCGTCCCCGGCCTGCCGTACAGCTTGCTCAGGGCGTCGGCCTTGCTGTTGATGCCTGTGCCGGTGGCGAGCTTTGCCGCGCCGCCAACAGAGGTTGCCCCTACCAGGACGTCGTATTTCTCCAGGGCGTCCAGCACCTGCTTGCCGATGGCCGCCCGCGCCCGCGTGGCCAGCGTGTGCATGCCGGCAGGCAGCAGCGCGCCCACCAGGATGCGCAGCCGCGTGTTGTAATCGTAGTCGAAGTAGCGGTCCATCAGCCGCCCGCGGTGGTAGCTGGCGGCTTCCGCATCCACCACAGCGGAGTGCACGCCAAGGGCTGTCCTAATGAGGGGCAGGCTCACGCGCTCCACCGACGCGCCCAGTTCGCCCAGCACGCTGATGGCGGCTTCCACCGCCTTCCGCGTCTCGGCTTCGTAGCTGTCGTCCAGCATCTCCTCCACCACGCCCACCTTCAGCCCGCGCAGCTCGCCGTTGAGGCCAGAGGCATAGTCGGGCACGCGGGCCTTGCTGGAGGTTGGGTCGTTGGGGTCATGGCCGGCGAGTGTGCGCAGCATGAGGGCGCAGTCCACGGCGCTGCGGGCCATGGGGCCGGCGCAGTCCTGGGCCCAAGACAGGGAGTACACGCCCGCGCGGCTGATGCGCGACCAGGTGGGCTTCAGGCCGGTGATGCCGCACATGGAGGCCGGCCCCCGGATGGAGCCGCCGGTGTCCTCGCCCACTGCGCCGGTGCACAGGCCCGCTGCAACGGAAGACCCAGCGCCGCTGGAGGAGCCGCCGGGCGTCCGCTCCATGTCCCACGGGTTCTTCGGCGTGCCGAAGAGGTGCTCGGTGGTGCCGCCCATGCTGAACTCGGAGCTGCTCAGCGTCCCCAGCAGGATAGCGCCGCTCTTCTTGAGCCTGGCCACCACGCCGGCATCGGCGTTCGCCACGAAATCCTTGAAGTAGCGCGACCCGCCCGTGTTTGGCACGCCCACGATGTTCATCTGGTCTTTCACCGCCACGGGAATGCCGTGGAGCGGGCTCTTTCGCCTGCCCCGCCGTATCTCCCGTTCCGCCTTCTTCGCTGCCTCCAGGGCCAGCTCCCCGCAGACGGTGTTGAAGGAGTTGAGCTTTCCGTTGAGGCGGTCTATGCGGTCCAGGTACAGGGACGTCAGTTCCACGGGGGAGACCTTGCGCGATGCAAGCAGCGCGCCCTGCTCGCTGATGCTCATGAAGGCCATGTTGTCGTCACGCATGGAGGTCGCTCCTCACCAGTTGCACCGGCCACGGTTCAACGCCGTAGAGGTCGAGTTTATCGAACTCGCGCAGGCGCTCCATCAGCGCGTTCAGGCGATGCGTGAGCTCCGCCAGCTCTTGCGGGGGGATTGCGTACCCCTCGAGCTTGAGGAGGGATTCCACTTCCGAGGGGGTGAGGTCCGGCATGGCTGGGGCGCTCCTCTCATATGTGTTCTGATGGTGGCGTCGCCGTTGTCTCCGTTGCCGCCGCGTGTTTGGCCGCGCCGTTCATCCGGCTGGCGGAACTGTACAGGTGGCACGCAACAAGCCTGTCTTCCGCCGGCAGCAATGGAGGTTCGACCTCCGCGCAGATGTCCTTGGCAAAGGGGCAACGAGTGCGAAAGCGGCACCCGGAGGGCGGGTTGATGGGGCTGGGAGGGTCGCCCATCAGAGGCGGCGCGGCGCGCTTTTTTGCGGGGTCTATGTTGGGAACAGAGGCCAGCAGCGCCTGGGTGTAGGGATGCAGGGGGCGGTCGTAGAGATCGGCCGCGTTGCCTAGCTCCACGATCTTGCCCAGGTACATGACCGCCACGCGGTCGGAGAGGTACTCCACCACGTGCAAATCGTGAGAAATAAAGATGTAGCTGAGGCCAAGGGACTGCCGGAGGTCGCCCAGAAGGTTCAGGACCTGGGCCTGAATGGACTTGTCCAAAGAGGAGACAGGCTCGTCCAGGAGCAGCAGCTCCGGGTCCAGCGCCAGCGCCCTGGCGATGTTGACCCGCTGGCGCTGGCCGCCGCTGAGCTCATGGGGGTAGCGCAGGCCGAACTGGGCAGGGTTCATGCCCACCTTCTCCAAGACGTCCCACGCCTTTTCCACGGCGGCCTTCTTGGGGAACTGGTGGGCCAGCAGGCTGAAGGCGATGGAGTCTTGCACGTTCATGCGGGGGTTCAACGAGGCGTACGGGTCCTGGAAGACGATCTGCATGTCCCGCCGCAGCGCCTTCAGCTCGCCGCCCGTCGCACGTGCGGCATCCTTGCCCTGGAAGCTGATGACGCCCGCGTCCGGGTCAATGAGGCGTATCAGCAGGCGGGCAGTGGTGGACTTGCCGCAGCCCGACTCGCCGACGACACCTAAGATTTCGCCCTGCCAGACGTCGAACGAGACGTCGTCAACGGCCTTGACTTGCGCCACGGTGCGTTGAAAGACGCCTGTCCGCACGGGGAAGTACTTCTTCAGGCCCTTGACCTCCAGGAGCTTTGCGGGCTGGCTGGACACGGCCCGGGTGGCGTCTGTGACAGTGGAGTTCATAGCTAGAGCCTCACGTCCATTGCGTCCCTTACAGAGTCGCTCAGGAGGTTGAACGCCATGCTAGTGATGAAGATGGCAGCGCCCGGCAGAATGGGCACCCACACGTTCATGTAGATGGACTGGCGCAGCGTGTTGAGCATGGCGCCCCACTCGGCGTGCGGCGATGCGATCCCCAGGCCGAGGAAGCCCAGGCCGGCCGCTGCGATGATGTTGACGCTCACCAGCGTGCTGTTGTACACAAGCAACGGGCTGACGACGTTGGGCAGTATGTGGGAGCGGATAATGGGCAGCATGCCTGCGCCGCTGGCCCGCGCCGCCTCCACGTAGTCCAGGCCCTTGGCCTGAACGGTGACGCTTTCCGCTATGCGAACGATGCGCGGCGTGTTCACGACCATGAGGGCGATCAGGACGTTCTTCAGGCCGGGCCCCAACGCCCCGGCAATGGCGATGGCCAGCAAAATGGAGGGGAATGCGTAGAAGACGTCTGTCACGCGCATGATGAGCGTGTTGACTTTTTGGCTGCCGTACCCCGCCAGGATGCCCAGGGTGGTGCCGACCGTGAACGCCATCACCACCGGGACGACGCCCGCCAGCAGGGAGTTGCGGCCCCCATACAGGAGGCGCGTGAGCATGTCTCTGCCTTGCTCGTCTGTGCCAAGAATATGGCCGTCCGCAAAGAGGGGCGCGAGCCTCCGGCTGACCAGACCCTCGTTCGGGTCGTATGGGGAGATCCAGGGCGCAAGGATGGCGGAAAGGATAATGAGCAGGATGACCAGACTGGTTGCAAGCCCCATCTTATCCTTCCGAAAGCGCCACCATACCTGCCCCAGATAGGGCATCGGCTTGGGCAGGGCAAGCCCCGCATCTGCCGTATCCCGTGCGACAATCGCTTCTTCCGCCATAGCAGGTATCGCCCTTCCTACCCCCGCCGGATGCGTGGGTCAATCAGGCCCTGGGTCAGGTCAACCAGCAGGTTCGCCACGACGTAGATGCTGGACAGCAGCAGGACGGCGGCCATGATAATCGGGACGTCCCGCTGGAAGATGGCGATGTTCATGAGCCATCCCGTGCCTGGATAGGTGAAGACCGTCTCCACAAGCACCGAGCCGCCCAGCAGCCCCGCGAACTGGAGGCCCATGAGCGTCATGAGCGGCGGGGCGGCGTTCTTCATCACGTGCACCACGATCCGCCCCGTCTTGATCCCCCGCGCGCGCAGGGCGACCACGAACTCCTGGCCCACCAGGTCTAGCACAGTGGTGCGCACGAAACGGGCCAGGACGCCGATACCCCCCGAGGCCAGTGCAATGGAGGGCAGCACCAGGTGTTTGGCGATGTCCCCTATGGAGCCGCCACCGATGAGCGACTGCATGCCTGCGGAGGGTAGCCAGCCAAGCTGGACTGAAAACACGATGACCAGGACGATGGCGAGCCAGAAGCTGGGGACTGCCAGCCCTGTGATGGCCAGCGCAGTGACCAACTTGTCCACGAAGCGCCCGCGATTGAATGCAGCAATTGTGCCAAGGCTTGACCCAATGACGATCACAAGGACCGCAGAGGTCATTGCCAGCACAAGCGTGTTCTTGACCGAACGGAACAGGTCGTCCCGCACGTCGGTCCTGCGGGAATAGGACTTGCCCAGGTCGCCCTGCAACACGTTGCCCACCCAGGCGGCGTACTGGATAGGCAGAGGCCTGTTCAGCCCCAGCGCCTCGCGAAGCTCGTTCACTTCCTCCTCAGAGGCGTTGGCATCCAACATGGCGCGGGCGGCGTCGCCCGGGGCCACGTGCAGCAGCGTGAAGATGATGACCGACACGCCCAGAAGCGTTGGTATGAGCCAGAGCACCCTTCTTATTGCATAGGCCCCCATGGGGTTCTCCTTGTGGTGTCCTATTGGTCACGCTGAGGCCGCAGTCCAAAAGCACCCTCACGGCCACGAAAGGCCCTTGTCCTGGCCTGGAGGGGTTGTTGTCATGCTGAGCCATGACGGTAGCCGAAGCATCCAAGGCGATTGCCTGTGCAGCATGACCTGTTGCCACAGGCACTGCGCATTCCCCCACGCAAAGCCTTTGATACCTCGCGATGTTCGTCCCGCCTGCACGCCTTTCTTTTCTTGGCGGGCAGGCCTCGATTCTCCCACCCG
>JACQUI010000352.1 GCA_016210395.1 Chloroflexota bacterium
GGGTTAGGGGTCGTCTCCTGGATGGGCGAGGGCGTCGCTACCTACCTGGTGTACCTGGGCCTGGGCGTCGAGCCGGGTTGGACGGCCTTCACCCAGAGCGTCTTCATCCTGGCGTTGTCCACCCTGGTCGGTTCACTGGTGCCGCTGCCCGGCGGGCTGGGGGCGGTGGACTTCAGCATCGCGGGGCTGTCCCAGGGGCTGTTCGGGCTGGGGCGCGGCCCGGCGGCGGCGGCCAGCCTCATCGTGCGGTTGTGCACCTTGTGGTTCGGCGTCGCCGTGGGGGCGGTATCCCTGGGGCTGCTGCTGCGCCGGCGGCGGGCCAGGGGCCCCTAACGCAGCGCCGGGATCACGCTCAGGACCATGGAGGCGATCACCAAGAACGCCACGATGATAACGAAGTAGCGTATCCAGCGTCCCGATGCCATAGCTCCCCTACCTGCCGTCGCGCTTCCGGCCTGTCCGACGGCGCGCCGGCCTAGCGTCCAATCCCAGGACCTTGCGATAGTCCGGGTCGTATTCCACGATCATGTCGAGCTCCAGCATCTTCTCCGGTGTGGGCGGACTGTATTGGCCGGCTACCAATTCGATCGCGGGCTGGTCGCCGATCACTTGGCTGGCTTCCAGCGCGCGCAGGCGCTCCTGCGAAAACCCCAGCAACCCGCCCAGGACCTCGCGGTTGTGCTCGCCCAGGCCCGGCGCGGGCCGGATGGTGCGCGGCGGTGTCCGCGACAGCCCGTAGGTTGCTCCAGGGAAGGGCCTGGTGCCCGTGTACTGGCTCCAGTCATAGGAAAAGAACCGGCGCGCTGCCAGATGCGGGTCGAGCAATAGCTCCTTGCCGTTCAGGGCCGGGCCCGCCGGTACGCCGAAGCGCTGGAGCCGCTCCATGCAGCCGTAGTGGGTATAGCGCTTGGTCCAGCGCGAGATACCCTGGTCCAGCTCGTCTTGCTGCTGGTAGCGGTAGAGGCTATCGGCGAAGCGCTCGGCGCGGGCCCAGGCTGGGTTGCCCATGGCCGCCACCAATGCTGCCCAGTCCCGGTCGTCGCGGCAGGCTATGTTGATCCACTTGTCGTTGCCCTTGCAGGGGTAACAGCCATGGGGCGCCATCGAGGGGTGCCGGTTGCCCATCCGGGTGCGCGAGCGGTTGTTGAGGGAGTAGTCGAGGAAGAACTCCCCCATGAAGCTCATGTAAGCCTCGCGCTCGCTCAGGTCGATGTGCTGGCCCTGGCCGGTGCGCCGCCGGTGGATGAGCGCCATGAGCACGGCCGCCGCGCCGTAGAGCCCGTAGATGGGGTCGCCGCCCGAGATGCCGATACGCGTGGGAGGGCCGCCCTCGTAGCCAGTCTGGTAAGCCAGGCCTCCGTTGGCGTCCTGGAGGGTGCCCACGGACTTGAAGTTGGCGTAGGGCCCGGTCTGCCCGTAGCCTGTGAGGGAGATCATGATCAGGTCGGGACGGATCTTGCAGAGCTCTTCATAGGGGAGGCCGAAGTTGGGCATGACCCGTGGGGTGTGGTTCTCGACGAAAACGTCCACGGTGCGCATGAGCTCTTTGAAGACTTGCAGGCCTTCCGGGTCGCCCATATTCAAGGTTACGCCGAGCTTGTTACGGTTCATCTTGTGATAGTAGGCGCCGGCGTTGAAGAACTGCCCCGTGGGTGTCCGCTCGGGGAAGAACAGCAGTCGCGTGCTGTCCATGCGCTGGCAGGCCTCGACCCGGATGACCTCGGCGCCCAGCTCGCCCAGGGTCTTGGAGCAGAGGGGGCCGGCCCAGGCCACGGTGTTGTCCAGGACCCTGATGCCGTCCAGCACTCCCTTTGCCCTGGCCCGACCAGCCGGTTTTCGGGCCATTAGATCGCTCCTTGCTGCCGGAGCCGCACCAGGTCGGCTGCTTTGTAACCAAGCCGGTCGCAATAGACCTCGCGGTTATGCTCGCCCAGGAGGGGGGCGCGGCCAGTGCGCCAGGGCGTCAGGGGCAAGCGCACCGGCGCCCCTGGATACGTGACAGGGCCCAGCTCGGGGTGCTTCTCTGTCACGAAAGCGCCGCGGTCGGTGTTTTGGGGGTCATTGACGATCTCTTCGGCGTCCATGACCATGGTGAAGGACATGTGCAGCGCCTGGCCGATTTCGAATATCTCGTGCTTAGTTTTCCCACCTAGCATCTGCGCCATGATCCCCTCGAACTCCTGCCAATGCTCCATGCGGTAAGTCAGCGCTGTCATGCGTTCGTCGGCCAGCTCGGGGTGGCCCAGGAAGGCGCAGAGCTGTTGCCAGTCACGGGAGACCGGAACAGCGACGTATCCGTCCTTACAGGGCATGATGTCGCCGTGAGGGTAAGCCATATGGTGGCGGCTGTACCAGCGCTTGCGCACCGTGCCGCCAAAGGAGTACATCGAGGTTGTGTACTCGAGTATGCCGGCGATGCACTCCATCATGGAGATGTCCGCCCGCTGGCCCTCACCGCTGACATCCTTCTCGTAGAGGGCGGCGAGCGTCGCCAGAAAGGCGTTCAGGCCCCCATGGCAGTTGGCCTGGGAACCTCCCGGGCGCAGGGGCTCGCGTTGGGGGTCTCCCGTCACATAGCTAAGGCCGCCCATGGCGGTGAGAGTGGCGTCGGTCGCCTGATAGTCGCGATAGGGCCCGGTCTGGCCGAAGTTGCTGATCGAAGTGATGAGCAGCGCAGGGTTCAGCTTTGCGAGCGTGCGAGGGCCAAGGCCGAGGCGACGCAACGTCCCGGGAGAGAAGCTTTCCACCAACACATCGGCTTCCTGCGCCAGGCGTCTGATGGTCTGGCGGCCGAACTCGCTGCGCAGGTTGAGAGTGATGCTCTTCTTATTGGTGTTGAGATAGAAGAACAGTCCACTGCGCTCCAGTCCCGGCTCGTCGCCCAGGAAAGGCGAGAGGCTGCGGGCCGGATCGCCGGTGCCGGGGCGCTCAACCTTGATGACCTCCGCGCCGTAATCAGCCAACAGCTTGCTGCAAAACGGGCCGGCCAGGTGCCAGGTGAGGTCAAGGACCTTGACGCCGGCGAGCGGGCCTTGTGCCATACCCTTACACCTGCCGTCGCTTGGGATCGAGGGCGTCGCGTAGCCAGTCGCCCATGAGGTTGGCGCCCAGCACGGTGAACACGATCGCGAGTCCCGGTATGGTCGTAATCCACCAGGCGACCGACAGGTACTGGTGTCCATCGTTGACCATGGCTCCCCAGGTGGGAGTGCGCGCCGGCACGCCTAGCCCCAGGTAGCTCAAGGCGGCCTCGAAAAGTATCACGGTGCCCACGTTGAGCGTTGCCAGGATGATGATAGTGTTGAACACGTTAGGCAGGATGTGGCGCGCCATGATATGCCCGGGGCTGGCGCCGGCGACCCGCGCCAGGGCGACGAAGTCGCGTTCCTTGAGGGAGAGCACCTCGCCGCGCACTATGCGGGCGTAGCCTGCCCAGATGCCCAGGGAGATGACCAAAATGACGTTCATCAGGCTGGGGCGGAAAATAGCGACGATGGTGATGGCGACCAGGATGATGGGCATGGCCAGCATCACGTCGGTCAACCGCATGATGAGCGAGTCTACCTTGCCTCCGTAGTAGCCGGCTATCAGACCCAAGGGCACTCCGACGCTGCTTCCCACCGCCGTGGCCACGACGGCCACCAGGACAGAGATGCGGGCACCCCATATCAGCCGGCTGAGGATGTCCCTTCCGACGGCATCGGTCCCCAGGGGAAGGGCTGCGCTGCCACCGCTTTGCCAAGCCGGCGGCTGCAGGGCCTTCGAGAGGTCGCCCGCGTTGGGATCATTGGGCGACACCAGTGGTCCGAAGATAGCAGCTAGCACGACCAACAGCAGCGCCAGGCTGGGAAACAAGGGGGCTCGGCGGGCCTGCCGCCAGATGGCAAGGCCTCGCCTGCCTAAACGCTCCTGTCGTGCCTCAACGCTTAGGGCCATAGGACATCACCGATAGCGAATGCGCGGATCGAGATAGGCGTAGACCAGGTCCACGACTAGGTTCATGGCCAGAAAGACCACCGCCACCATGAAGACCGAAGCCTGGATGACCTGAAAATCGCGGGAGAAGACGGCATCAACGGCCAGCTTGCCCACGCCCGGCCAGGCGAACACCGTCTCCGCTATCACCGAGCCACCCAGAAACCCCGCTATCTGCAGGCCCATCAGGGTCACCACCGGGATAGCCGCATTCTTTAGACCGTGCTTGAAAATGACCGTCCACTCTGGCGCCCCCTTGATCCGCACCATCTTGATGTACTCCGAGTCCAGCACATCCAGGAGGCTGGAACGGGTCAGCCTCATGATGGCGGCCATGGGGAAGACACCCAGGGTTAGCGCCGGCAGTATTATGGAAGAGGGCTGGTCTCTGCCCCCTGCCGGCAGCAGTCCCAGGCCGACGGCAACGAAGAGGATGAGCATCAGGCCAAACCAGAAGCCAGGCATCGACTGGCCCAGCAACGCCACGATTTTGCCGAAACGGTCGAAAAGGCCGTCCCTGCGCACGGCGGAAAGGACACCCACTGGGACCGCCACAATCACGGAGATGGACATGGCGACCATCGCGAGTTGAAAGGTAGCTGGGAAGCGATGGAGCACCAGGGAAAAGGCCGGCTCCCGATATCTTAAGGACCTACCGAAATCGCCATGGATGGCGTCGCCGAGGAAAATGAAGTATTGCTGGACCAGGGGTTTGTCCAGGCCTAGTTGTACGCGTATGCGGTCGATGTCCTCCTGGGTTACCACTTCCCCCCCCATCATCAATGCCACTGGGTCGCCGCTCAAGCGGCTCAAGATGAAGATGATGAGGGTTATGCCTAGCAGGGCCACCAGGGACTGTATGAAGCGTCCCAGGATATAGCGCTGCACTCAATCCTCCACGGCCCGGACGCCGGACCGAGCTTCCGTCAACACAAACCCCAGGCCTCAGGGGCTACCTACGCACCGGGGGCCAGGTTCCGCCCCCGGTGCGTAGAGTGAACCAACTTTCTCCAGCAGCCCTCCGAGGCTGGCTACTCTACCGCCTGTGGAGGTACTCCAGGTTCCTGGGGAAGGCGAATCCTTCTACAAACTCCCAGCCGCTGATCTTCTTGGTGTTGATCCCGTAGACCTTGTCCAGGAAGTAGACGGGGATGCTGTCCGCCTCGTCGTAAATGGTCTGGACCACCTTCTGGAGCTTCTGTGTACGGACCGCGGGGTTCATCTCGGCGGAGGCGGCGTTTATCAGGGCGTCGTGCTTGCCGTTGTAGAAGGCCGAGAAGACCGCCGTGCTGTTCCAGAAAAGCGCTAGGTCAGACTCGGCGTCGTAGGTGGTGATGGAGTCGTTGATCTCGCGCGGGGGTATGGTCTTGTTGTTGACCAGGGCCGTGGTGCTGCCGGCGTCGACCCTCTGCCACTGGACCTTGATGCCGACCACACTCCAGTATTGGCTAAGGGCCACCGAGGCCTCATCCATGGTGGCGGTGCCGGTGGTGTAAAACCAGGTGCCCAGGTCCACGCCGTTGGGGAAGCCGGCCGCGGCCAGACGCTTCTTCGCCTCGGCGGGGTCGTAGGGGTATTTGAGGCCGGTGACGGCGCCGTTGATGAAGTCGGCGGTCTCGGTGGCGGCGGGCCGCCCGCGGCCCCGCAGGAAGGCCTTCACCATCGCCTCCCGGTCGATAGCGAGGTTGAGCGCCCAGCGCACGTCCTTTTTGAGGGTGGGGTGGTCCGTACCCGCGTACTGCGGCATGTAGTTGAAGAAGATGACCTGGACTTCCGAGGTGGGGGTGGAGATGACGCCCAACCCCGCGGTCTTCTCGACGCCCTCGATGAGGAACGGCGGCAGCTCGGTGACCATGTCAGCCTGGCCAGTCTTGAGCATGGCCACCCGGGTCCCGGCCTCGGGCACGACAAGGATCCTCAGGTCTTTGAATTCGGGCACCTTCCCCCAGTAGCCCTCGTTGGCCTCCAGGGAGATCTCCTGGGCGATCTTAAACTCCTTCAGCTTGAATGGCCCGGAGCCGATGGCACGCCGCCCAAACTCGTCATCCCCGACCTTGGTGATGTAGTCCTTGGGCGTGATGCCGAGCAGGTAGTCCAGGTAGTTGGGGAAGATGAAGACCGGCGCCTTCAGGTTGAAGCGCACCGTGTAGGGGTCCACGACGTCCACGGTATCCACTTTCGTGCGCGGTGGGTTGTTGCTGCGGGAGTTGGGCTGGAAATGCCGCATCTCGGCGTGCTGGACATCTTCGGCCGTCAGGTCTTCGCCGTTGTGGAACTTGACTCCCTGGCGAATCTTGAAGGTGTAGTGCAAGCCGTCCGGAGTCACTGACCAGTCCGTGGCGAGGCTGTTCACCAGCTTGCCCTTGAAGTCGCGCTTCAGGAGCCGGTCGTAGTGGGCGTAGTTGAAAACATACTCATTGCCGCCGCAACAAACGAGGCCGTGGTCCACGCTTGATGGGAGCACCGAGACGGCGAGGGTTATGCTGCCCTCGGGCTTCGTAGAGGCTACAGGCGTCGCCGCGGCCGTGGGCTGCGCCAGCGGCCGGGTCGCTGTAGGCTGCCCCGGCGCAGCCGTGGGCTGAACGACTGTCGCTGTGGAGGCAGGCTGACTCGCCGCGGTAGCCGTGGGCGCGGCCGCTCCGCCGCAGGCGACGGCCAGGACCACGAGGGGGCTTGCCCATATCCAGAGCCGCTTCCAGTTCACCATGGTCTCCTCCTCTGGGCCGTTGCACTACGTACAAGCAGCCCCAACCTTGAGCCTTGCTTGAAGCGCCTACGAACCTACGCACAGACTACGAATTGAGTCGCCACTCGGTTCTGGTGGCAGCAGGGAGGGGCCATGTCGCGTCGTCAACCCCGAGGCAAGCCGAGGCCACGGCTCGCGATGATATTGCGCTGGATCTCGCTGCTTCCCCCCGCGATGGTCCCCGGCACCGAGAGCATGTAGCTCCGCCCCGCGGACCCCTCATAAAC
>JACQUI010000347.1 GCA_016210395.1 Chloroflexota bacterium
GACAGGTACGGCAGGTGGTGGAGGTCATGGACCAGGGCCAGATAGGACGGCGCTTCCTCGCTGAAGCCACCCGCGCGCTGCAAGCGGAAGCGGGAGCGATTTACCTGTGGGAGGATGGCCGGAAGCGGCTGCTGTGCGCCCTGGGCGCGTGGCGTGAAGGCCAGGGGGAACGGACTCCGCTGAAAGTAGAAGGACGCGAGGTCGGCGAGCTGTGGATCAAGCCCCGTCTGGAGGGCAGACAAAGCACAGGCAAAGAACGTGATGCGCTCGACAAGTGCGCTGCGTCAGTGGCCAGGGCACTTGCGCTGGCCAGCGGACGTGGGCGGTAGACCGCCCCGCCCCGCCACGAAGAACGACGGCCCCCCTCACGACGCGTGCCACCTGCAGGGCCGTTGCCACGGCCCGTCGCATGGCCTATTTTCATCGCTAGAGCAAAATGAACAGGCCAGGGAGTGAACCCTGGCCTGTGTAATATCCTCGTCGGGACTCCGCTGCGTAGCCCTTCGGGCTAGAGGAGCCAACCCGCTTGGCGGGTATGAGGCGCATTTCCCCACTGGAAGCGGAGCTTCCGGCTTTCGCCATCCCTGCCCAGTTCCCGTTGCAACTCCCGCCGCCTAACCTACCCGGGAGCCGGCAGGGCCGGACCTAGGAAAGTGCCACTTGTGGTAGAGCTCAAAGATTCTTACCATCTGCACCTCCTTCCAGCCGATTAGCGAGGGGGCCTCCCCTCTTTACGTCATCCCCTTCTCACTTCCTCACCATTATACCATGTTTGCCCCGCTGCAATAGGGGTAGCCCCAGGGTCTTTCGGTGTTCAAATGCACGGGTAGAGTTCCCGTTCGTAGTGAGCTTGTCGAACCAAGAAGGCGCCCTTCGACAAGCTCACTACGAACGGGGTGTCTTTCGTTGGTCGGAATGTATGGCTCGCAATGGGCCTGCAAGCATCGGCGAACGCTGTCATTCTGGAGCGAGGTGGTCAACCGACGTTCGCTCCCATTGCGTCCCGACTCGCGAAGAAACCCTCACCACGTTCGCCTTTCGCAGGGCCACGGCAGTGGCCCGTCGCTCGCATTCCCGAAAGCCCCTTGGCCCAGGAGAACCGAAAGACCCTAGGGTAGCCCGATGTATCTTGAGACTGCCTGGAGTAGGGGCTGCATACGTGTGCTACAATGGCTTCTACCTTAGAAGGGGTATGGCAATGAACCAAGGGGCCATCCGGCTAACCAGCCTGTCGCACTGCGCGGGCTGAGCCGCCAAGTTTAGTCCAGACGACCTGGCCCAGGTCCTGGGCCAGCTTCCCCGCATCGCCGACCGGCAGCTCCTGGTCGGCACTGAGACGGGAGACGACGCTGCCGTCTACCGCCTTACTGATACTATTGCCCTTGTCCAGACGGTGGACTTCTTTCCTCCCGTCGTGGACGACCCGTACGCATTCGGCGCCATCGCCGTGGCCAATGCCCTCAGCGACGTGTATGCCATGGGCGGCACGCCGCTCCTTGCGCTGAACATCGTGGGGTTTCCGGTTGAGCTGCCGAAAGACATCCTTGTCCAGATCCTGCGCGGCGGCTATGACAAAGCCGCCGAGGCTGGAGTGCTCATTGTCGGCGGCCATACCGTGGACGACAAGGAGCCGAAGTACGGCCTGGCCGTGACGGGCATCGTGCGACCCGGCGAGCAGGTCACAAACGCGGGCGCAAGGCCCGGAGACGTGCTGGTGCTCTCGAAGCCCATTGGAACAGGCATCATCACCACCGCCGCCAAGAACAACGCCACGGATGACGTGACGCTGGCCCGCGCCATCGCCGTCATGTCTGCCTTGAACGCGGGGGCCGCTTCCGCCATGACCCACATTGGCGTCCACGCCTGCACGGACATCACCGGCTTTGGACTGCTGGGACACCTGCGGGGCATGATGGCGGGCAGCGGCGTATCAGCCCGAATCATGTGGGGCCGCGTGCCCCTCATCGAAGGTGCCTGGGACCTGGCGGAGCAAGGCATTGCGCCGGGCGGTACGCACAGGAACCTGGCTTCCCTGGCCCCGTGGGTCACATGGGACACGGAGTTGCCTGAGAAGGCGAAGATCGTGCTGAGCGACGCACAGACTTCCGGCGGGCTGCTGATAGCAGTGCCGCGCGATAAGCTGGAGTCTCTTCAGATCCAGATGGCTGCCCACGGCGTCTCCAACACCTCCGTCGTCGGCGAGGTGTTGGCAGGCAACCCCGGGACGATTCACGTGTTGATGTAGGACTGGTGATATGCTCGCGCTGGACAAGAAATACGTTGACGACATGGTGGCCCACGCCCTCAAAGATGACCCCAACGAGTGTTGCGGCATCATTGCCGGCAAGGATAGGCGCCCAACAAAGCTCTACCGCATGACCAACGTCTCAGCTAGCCCCTACCGGTATGACATGGACGGGAAGGAGATGATCCCCGTCCTAAACGCCATAGACGACAACGGCTGGGAGCTTCTGGCCATCTACCATTCGCATACCCATTCCCAGGCATACCCTTCCTCCACGGATATCCGCCTCGCTACCTGGCCCGACGCCTACTACATCCTGGTCTCTCTGCTGGACCACCAGAAGCCTGCCGTACGCGCCTTCCGCATCCTGGACGGGAACGTGACCGAGGAAGAGTTGGAAATGGTGTAGGCCCCTATATAGGAGGCTTGCTTGACGTTTAGTGAGCTTGTGCGGCTACTGGAGCGAGCAGGATTCGCAATCGTGAGGGAAAAAGGTTCAGTTCGATACTATGGTAAGCCTGGGGTGATCCACCTGATCAGAGTTGACTTTCACGGTTCCCGAGAAGTCCCCACAGGGACGTGCGATGCCATCCTAAAGGCTGCAGGGATAGAGAGACGCGGGAGACAGCGATGATAGACCTGAAGTACTCCCTTGTGATCGAAGCGACCGAGGATCCCTCGTTCTTCGGGTTCTATTCACCAGACCTGACTGGCTTCACGGGCGTTGGGCATTCAGTGGAGGATTGCCTTTACCAGGCGAAGTGGGGAATGGAAGAGCATATCGCGCTCTTACTGGAGCGGGGGCTTCCTATCCCTGTGCCGAACGCGAATCCCATCGTGACGATCAGGAATGAGCAGAGGCTAGCTGCCACCAGGTAGCCGATATTGGAGTTGTCGTGTCTCCATCCTCGATCGCATCTCAGGGGACCGTCGTGGCGGTCTGCCTGCGCCCTGACACGGGCGTCCCTAAATACCCACAGCGCGAGGTGGTTGTGGGGCAGCTTGGCATTGATGGCGACTTCCACGCCGGCCCTATCAACAAGCACAAGAAGACGGGGCCGCTGGAATCGAATCGTCGCCAGGTGACCATCGTCGCCCGCGAGTCGCTGGACGCTGTCAGCAAGCGCCTGGGCATTGTCCTCGGCCCCGGCGCCCTTGGCGAGAACGTGCTGGTCGGAGGGCTTGGCGACCTCTCCGGCCTCGTCGAAGGCGACACGCTCCTGGTCGGCGGCCATGTGGCCCTGAGGGTCACGGGCCAGAACAGGCCGTGCGCCACGCTTGCGGTCTACCACAAGGATATCGTTGCCGCCTTCACCGGCATCCGCGGCGTGACCGCCGTTGTCGTGTCCCCAGGCGTTGTCAAGCCAGGGGACAGCGTCCGCCTCCAGGGGCAGTAGACGAGCGTCCGAATCGCAAGTTCCAGGAAGCGCCCGTTTCGCCTCTCCCAAGGGAGAGGCCTTCCCGATGCCATCGGGACGGGTGAGGGTGAAGCGTTTGGCTTTCCCGACGCGTGCTGCCCCTTGGCTCCGCCTCTCCCGCCGCCCTATGCGCTCCGCACCCTGCCATGCGCCTCTTCCCCATCCCCCTCCTGCCTGCTACCCTCGTCCCATGACCAAAGCCGGGACGCATGCCCCAACCTCATCGAAACCCCAACGACCGTCGGGCGCTGCGCCACTAACATCGGAATTGTTTCCTCCAAAAAGAAAACGAATCCAGCTAGCGGGCCAATCTGGACCACGTCGCCAAAACAACCCCACTCCCTCTCCACGTATTTCTGTGCTGCATCTCAGGACGCATGGCCTACCTTGCTCACGTTCCCGTCTTCCCGTGCCGCTTCCTCGCGCCTGACGCTCTTCCATGTCCCCGCGTTATAGAGTGTAGCCACCGGAAAATGAGAAGCAAGGAGGCGGAGATGAAAGCAAGACGGATCGTAGTTGGCGCGCTCTTGGCAGCCGTTGGGCTGCTGGCGCTGGTAGGTGTGGCGGCGGCAGCCGTGGGTGGTTCGCCACAGCCGCAGAGCGGGTCTGCAGCGCCTGCGGCCCAGGAGGCGGAGGATGGGTGGCTCGGCGTCAAGGTCATGGACATCAGCGAAGGGGTCAAGGCGAAGTTCAACATCGCTGTGACGTCCGGTGCTGCGGTGGTTGAGGTGGCCAAGGATGGCCCCGCTGATCAGGCGGGCATCCAGGTTGGCGATGTCATCCAGATCGCCAACGGCCAGGCAATCGCCAGCGCCGACGCCCTGGAAGACATGATCGAAGACCTGGCCCCTGGGACTCAGGTGGCTCTTGGCCTGGCGCGGGGCCTGGAGGGTATGACGATCACTGTCATCCTTGGCGAAAAGCCAAAGCCTGAGAAGGACCGCCGTCCCAAGGTGGAGGAGCACCCTGTCGTTCCTGGTTTCCTGCGGCAGTTTATCAGTCCCATCTTGTTTGGCAACGTTCTCCACGCAGAGTTCCAACTGCTGGAGAAAACTGGAACGGTAGTTGCCATAGCCCTGGACAACGGTAAGATCCAGGCGGTCACCGATCCAGCCTTCAGCATCGTGCGAAAAGACGGGACGACCATGACCTTCACGGCAACCACTGACACGCGGGTGCTGGTTGCCGGACATCGCATCAACCTCTCGGGCCTTCGCGCCGACACCCCCGTGCTCGTCGTGCGGAAGGACGGCACGGTGATCCTGGTCCTCGCATGGCCGGGTGACCTGCTGGGCCACCGCCCCGAGGACAAGAAAGGCCCTGGTCCGGGCCCCAAGCACCTGGACATTGAGATGCTCCTGCGGGCTGCGCCTGAAGGTTCCAACAGCGGACCTGGCAACCGCCAGGACATCCGGGAGTTGAAGGCCGACCCTGCAACAGCTGCCTTCATAGAGCAGTTGCGCATCCAGATGCCGCAGGGCGGCAGCCTTGGCCCCAAGGCTGAGGAGCGGATGAGGGACCTGCAAAAAGAGATGCAGAAGGACGCGCAAGAGGTCATGGAAAAAGCCATGAAGGAGCGGGCCAAGCAACTGCGCGACCAGTCCAAAGACCGCGACGACGATGATGACAAAGGCCGGCGCGGCCGTGGCTAGTCCTTCCCTTGCCGGCAGATAAACCAACCAAAGAGGCCCAGACACGCTCTGGGCCTCTTTCATTGCCGCAGGCCCAGCTCCCTGAGCACTTGCTCCGTGTGCTGGCCCGGCTGGGGGCAGCCGCCCCGCACCGATCCCAGTGCGCCCCGCATCCACAGGGGCATCCCCATTTGAAGCGTTGGCCCCAGGAAGGCGTCCTCCAATGGCACAAAGGTCTGGTTGACCGCAAGCTGGGGATGCCGGAGATACTGGGCCCGGTCTTCCACCGGGGCGCAGGGGATGTCGTTGCCGATCAGCAGCGTCACCCAGTATTCCACGCTCTCTGCCGAAAAGATGGGTTCCACCACGTCCGCCAGCGCGTCGTAGTGCTCCACCGGTATGCCCCAGGGTGCATCCCTGTACCGCTCGTCCTCAGCCAGCTCGGGGCGCCCGAGGAGGATGCAGAGCTTGTTGAAGAACGTGTTGTTTCCGCAAGCCAGGAAGAACCAGCCGTCCTTTGCCTTGAACAGGCGGTACACTGGGATGCCCACGCGGATGCCCTGGCGGCGGGGGCTGCCGCGCCCCCGGAGGTCCGGGCCGTAGACGAACTGGGCCGACTGCATGGCGATAGCGCCGTGAGCTAGGGACACCTCCACCTTCTGTCCCAGCCCGGAGTCCTCGCGCCACAGAAGCGCAGCGGACGCAGCCAGGCACAGCGTGAACGCCGCGCCGTACGCAGCCAGCGGCGCGTAGATGAAGGTGGGGCCATCGGGCGCGCCTTGGTCGGCCATGATGCCGAACTCCGCCGCCACCGTGTGCGCGTCGCCGGGGGCATACGCCAGAGGAGTGTTGGAAGGGTAGGGGGGCGCCGCGCAGTAGATGAGACGTGGGTTGAGCGGGTGCAGCGCCTGGTAGTGCAGGCCCAGCGCCTCAGCCTCCGAAGGCCCCCAGCTCTGCACCAGGATATCCGACCTGCCGGCCAGCCTAGCCACCATTTCTCTGTCCCGTGGCTGTCCCAGGTCCAGGGCCACCGACTCTTTCCCACGGTTCCACAGGTAGAAACGAGGGTCGGCGCGCTCCGGCGATCCCCCGGGCGGCTCCACCTTGATGACGCGGGCGCCCATGCAGGCCATGAGCATGCAGGCATACGGGCCGGCGATTTCGCCGGCCAGGTCCAGGACGGTGACGCCATCCAAAACCCCTGCCATCGGGCTGTTCTCCTTCGGCTTGGGCACAGTATAGCGGCGCGTCTGATCGGGGTCTACGGCGTAGCTGCTATGCTATACTTGCCTTACGTGAAGGCTGGCCTTGCAAAGCAGTGCGAGGTAGCAGCCAGGGGAGGCTCGCATGGAGTTGGCGCAGGTCAAGACTATCCTCGCAGCCCATCAGTGTGAGCTGCGCGCTATGGGCGTCAAGTCCCTGGCCGTGTTCGGCTCGGTGGCGCGCGGTGAGGCCCGCCCCGACAGCGATGTGGACCTGCTGGTGGAGCTAAGCCGTCCCATGGGGCTTATTGGCTATATTGGCATTCAGCAATACATCGCCGATCTGTTGGGTGGTGAGATAGATCTTGTGATGCGCGATGCGGTTATTGAGGAACTGCGCGAAAACATCTTTCGAGAAGCCGTCAATGTCCTCTGAGCCGCGTCAGTGGCTGTTCCGCATCCGCCATATCATCAACGCCATTCAGCAGGTTCAGCACTTTACGTCTGGAGCAACCTATGACGAGTTCGCAGCCAACGCCATGATGGTTGCAGCCGTTGCACGGTACATCGAGATCGTTGGCGAAGCGTCACGATACGTTCCTAATGAACTTGTGAATCGCGATTCCAGTATCCCCTGGCGTAAGATGCGCGCCATGCGCAACGTCCTCATACACGAATACGAGCGAGTGAACTTGCAGATTCTCTGGTCTACCGCTACGGAAGACCTTCCTGCGCTTCTACCCAAACTCAAAGCTCTCTTGGAAGGCGAAGAAGCCTCTCCATAGCTGTCGCACTGGTACGTTGTGGTTGTTGTCTCTATCCTTTCTGCCAGGCCGAATACGCCTGGAGGTGACATCAGGCTCGCAGAATCTCCCATGGTTGATTCAACAGTCCTTCAACGCCTGGAACAGCTCCGCAAGGAGCTTCACTACCACAACTACCGCTACCACGTCCTGGACTCGCCGGTCATCAGCGACGCCCAGTACGATGCGCTCATGCGGGAGCTGCGGGAGATGGAGGCGCGTCACCCTGAGGTGGTGACGCCTGACTCCCCAACCCAGCGCGTCGGCGCGGCCCCTGCCGAGGGCTTTGCCGAGGTGGAGCACCCTGTCCCGCTGCTGAGCCTGGCCAACGTCTTCAACGACGAGGAGCTTCTGGCCTGGTACCGCCGCGTCCAGCAGCTTCTGGGTGTAAACACCTTCAACTTGGTGTGTGAGCTCAAGATTGACGGCCTGGCCGTGGCGCTGACCTATGAAAACGGTCGCTTCTTTCGGGGCGCTACCAGGGGCGACGGCGTCCGTGGTGAGGACGTCACTCCTAATCTCAGAACAGTCCGAGGTGTTCCGCTTGATGTCACGGCGTTTACGGAAACCCCATCAGGCAACCCAATTCACCGAATTCCTGCGAGGTTTGAAGTACGGGGCGAAATCTACTTCCCTAAGTCTGGCTTCCAGAAGCTGAATGAGGAGCGCATTGCCGCTGGCGAGCCGCCCTATGCCAACCCAAGGAACACGGCGGCGGGCTCCTTGCGCCAGCTTGATTCTCGTGTCACAGCTTCCCGACCCCTAGGCCTTTTTGTGTACTCCTTAGGATACGTTGAAGGTGGTGGCTTTCCAGACACCCAGTGGGGTTTTCTCCACCACTTACGGGAGCTTGGTTTCCCAGTCAACGTGGGGAGGTCGTTGTGCAGTACGCCCGACGAAGTGAGGTCGTATTTTCAGCGATGGACGGCTGATAAAGAAGGCCTGGACTACGGCGTGGATGGCATCGTCGTCAAGGTGGACCGGTTCGACTACCAGCAGCACCTGGGAGTCGTGGGCCGCGAGCCGCGCTGGGCGGTTGCGTACAAGTTCCCGGCGACGCAGCAGGTGACTCGTCTTATCAACATCGGCATCAACGTGGGCCGCACCGGGACGCTTAACCCCTACGCCATCCTGGAGCCGGTGAACGTGGCCGGCGCAACGGTCAAGATGGCGACCCTCCACAACGAGGACGACATCCGCCGCAAGGACCTGCGCATCGGCGACTGGGTCGTCGTTGAGCGGGCAGGGGAGGTCATTCCCCAGGTGGTCGCCCCTGTCGTCTCGAGGCGCACCGGCGAGGAGCGGGAGTTCCGCATGCCGGACCGGTGCCCCGCCTGCGGGCAACCGGTGGAGCGCCCGCCGGGCGAGGCGATGACCTACTGCGTGAACACTGCGTGCCCCGCCCAGTTCGCCCGCCTGCTGATGCACTTCGTGAGCAAGGGGGCGATGGACGTGGAGGGCATGGGCGAGAAGCTGGCGCTGGCGCTGATTGACGCGGGTCTGGTGAAGGATGTGGCGGACGTCTACTCCCTTACCAGAGAGCAGGTCCTGACCCTGGAGCGCATGGGAGAGAAGAGCGCCGACAACCTTATGAACGCCATTGCCGCCGGCAAGTCCCGGCCCCTGGCCAACGTCCTGCTCGCCCTGGGGATTCGCCACGTGGGATACGAGACGGCCGCTGCCCTCGCACGGCATTTTGGAAGCCTGTACAAGATACGGGACGCCACCGAGGAAGAGCTGGGAGAGATACCGGGCATCGGCCCCAAGATTGCGGAAAGCATCGTCTCCCACTTCAAGCAGGAGGGCAACCGCAGGGTCTTGGACAAGCTGGCGCAAGCGGGAGTGCGCATGGTCGAGGAGGCTGCCCCCAAGGACACGAGGTCCCTGCCGCTGGCAGGCATGCAGCTTGTGGTCACAGGCCGCCTCAGCAGCATGAGCCGCTCCCAGGCTGAGGACCGCATCAAGGAGCTGGGCGGCTCGGCGGGCAGCAGCGTCACCAAGAAAACGGCGTACCTCGTCGTGGGGGAAGACCCCGGATCAAAGCTCGACCAGGCCGAGAAGCTGGGAGTCCCCACGCTCAACGAGGAGCAGTTCCTGAAGCTGCTGGAGAACGGCGTTGCGCCGGAGTCGTAGCACTTCCAGAGGAGACTTGCTTTTGTGATGATGATCATCATGGGCCTGGGCAATCCAGGCGAGAAATACGCCGACACCCGTCACAACGCCGGCTTCCAGTGCGTGGACGCCCTGACGAAGAAATACGGCATCGCGGTCAACGACCGCCGCGCAGAAGTCGTATGCGGCCAGGGGCGGATCGAAGGGGAGCAAGTGGTGCTGGCAAAGCCCCGCACCTACATGAATCGGAGCGGCCAGGCGGCCACGTACCTCCTCGCCCGCTTTCAGCAACTGCCTGATTCGTTGCTGGTGGTGTACGATGATATGGATTTGCCCCTGGGCAAGATACGCCTGCGTTCCAACGGCAGCGCCGGCGGGCACAACGGCATCAAGTCCATCATCGCGGAGCTGGGCGTGCAGGAGTTTCCCAGGCTGCGCATCGGCATAGGTCGGCCCGAAGGCGACGACGCCATCAACCACGTCCTGGGCGGCTTTTCCGGTCAGGATGCCAGACTCATGGACAAGGCCATCCTCCTCGCCGTGGAAGCCATCGTCTGCACGCTCAAGGACGGCATCGGCGCCGCGATGAACCGCTACAACAGCCAGGTGATAGCCCTTGATGAAGCATAGGTTGGGCACGAAGGCGGCTTCCTCCCCCCTTGCGGGGGAGGACCGAGGTGGGGGGGGCGCCTCCTCGCAAGCACGTGTCATAGGGAACTGTCCGGCTGCGTTTCTGGCCGTTTTAGCGTTTCTGTTGGCTTGTACGCCTCAGCCTTTGTCCACGCCTCTGGCGTCGCCCACGCTCCCACCTAGCCCAACCGCCACCATCCAGGCGACGGCCACGCCCACGCCTTCGCCTACTTCGATTCCTACGCCCACGGCGACTGCCACATCCACCGCCACGCCAACGGCAACGCCTGTCCCGCCATCCCCAACACCGACCCCTACGTTGCCGCTCGGCCCGTCCACAGACGCACCCCTGGAGCGTGACCTCTACGATCTGACTGCCAGGCTTGTCCTGAAAGACGGCGGGCCGATTCCTCGCATCGTCAACCCTGAGCCGGTGTCCTATGCTTCGGGCCGCAAAGACACCTTTCGCGTGACGGACATCTCCAATAGGACCGTGCACTCAGTGACGGCGACGTTGCACATCGTCACCCCCCACGCCTACTGGTACGTGGATGACGCCGTCCAGTTCACGCCCAGCGCCCTGGAGCGTGCTTCCAGCCGCTTTGAAGAGGTCATCTACCCCCGCGTGACTGCGGTCTTTGGCGCTGAGCTGTCGCCCGGGATTGATAACGATGTCCACATGACCATCCTGCACACGCCCTTGAACGGCGTCGCCGGCTACTTCTCCGGGGCGGATGAGTACCCTGTGCTCGTCCACCCTCAGAGCAACCAGCGGGATATGTTCTACCTGGATGTCGCCGGGCTGCCCATCGGTTCCGAAAGCTACCTCGGCACGCTGGCGCACGAGTTCACCCACGCAGTCCAGTTCCGGGCCGACGCAGCCGAGGCCGGCTGGGTCAACGAAGGCTTGGCGGAGTTTGGCAAACGGGTCGCGGGGTACACCCCCAGCTTCCAGGGCATGTACCTCTTCAACCCTCCCGTGTCGCTGGTCAACTGGCCCCTGAGCCTGGGATCCACAGGCCCCTACTACGGCGCGGCCAGCCTCTTCATGGACTACCTTGCAGGCCAGTTCGGCGTCTCAGGTATGGGCGCTCTGATGGAGGAACAGGCCGACAGCCTGGAAGGGGTGACGCGCTACCTGGCGCAGGAAGGCGATGGACGCACCCTCCGGCAGGTCTTCGCCGACTGGCTGGTGGCCAACTACCTTGACGACGCCGGTGGCGGGCCCTACGGCTATCCGGACGGGGTTGCCGGCGGCATACAGTCCAGGCAATTGCGGGCGGGCGAGACTGTTTCAGACGCCGTGCCGCAGTACGCCGCTCGCTACTTCGGCTTGCCCACTTCTGACCAGGGGCTTCGCCTCACCTTTCGGGGCCGGCCCCAGACGCCGCTCATTCCAGCGCGTCCGCCCAGCGGGGAGCGCTGCTGGTGGGGCAACCAGGGCGACTCCATTGACGCCATGCTGACGGGGCGATTCGCGCTGGAGCAAGGCAAGCCCGCAGCGCTGGAGTTCTCCATGTGGTATGAGATAGAGGAAGGCTGGGACTTCGCCTACGTGGAGGCCTCGACCGACGGCGGCAAGACGTGGGACATCCTGCCGGGACAGCACACGGTTGAGCAGGACGCGCTTCAGAACGCCTTTGGTCCCGGCTACACCGGCTCCAGCGGCGGCTGGCTCCAGGAACGCATAGACCTGAGCAGCTACTCCGGACAGACCATCTTCCTGCGTTTCGAATACGTCACCGACGACGCCATCCACGGCATGGGCCTGTGCATTGATGACATCGCCGTCTCCGGCGCGGGATTCCAGGACGACGCCGAGTCAGCCGCTGGAGAATGGCAGGCCCAGGGGTTTGTGCGCGCGGCCCACCAGACGCCCCAGGAGTACCTGCTTCGCCTGGTGACTACGGACTCCCAGGGCGCCCGCGTCACCGACTTTCCTGTGGACGCAGAAGGCCGCGCCGTCGTGAGCGTGGACGCTACGGCGCAGGCAGGCGCGGCCGTCCTCATCGTCGCCGCCCTGAACGACCTCACCCAACAGCCGGCGAGCTTCACGCTGGAGATGGCCGCGCTGCCGTAGGGACGGACCGATGGTCCCCCTCCAGGGCGAGCGGGCTGATCACGAAGGCTATACCTGGCCAGGGGGCGTCGGCGTCGCCCCCCCAAAAGCAGGTGGGGTTGACGCATCAATCCCCGCGATCTCCTGGATGACTTCCCACAGAAGGTCATGCACGTCTTCAAGAGGCGGTAACCCAGGGACCTCCACATGGGGCCCAGGACAGAAGTTGCGTGTCTGCGTAACAACTATTGTCTCTCCGCTCCGCCGCACGAACCGCAACTCCGCCAGTGGTCGGTCCCGTTCGCCAGTCCCACAGAATCGAACCCAGTCCGCAAGGACCGGCAAGTTATTCATCCTTCCAATCAGTCGGCGGAGTGTAGCGCTGTCCTCCGTCACTTTCTTGGCAAGAATGCTTTTGTCATCCTCCCTGGGGTAGTAGGCCAACTCCACACGCTCTACATCGTCTGGCACGATTTGAGACGGCAGGTGGTAGAAAGGCGCTTGATAGGTAACGAACAGCTCAAACAAAGGCCCGAAGTCAGGGCGCAGGGGGTAGTCAAGTACATGGACCTCCACTGCAACAGTAGGCTGATCAGGCATGAAATAGGATGCCGCATACGTGGATGTGCCTTGGAACTTCCCAAAGCTCTCCCGGCTCTTGCGGTAGCCTTGAGCAGTTAGCTCTTTCTCGTACCACAGGACTACGGCTTGCCCCGTGGCTGCGGCCCTGTACTGCGCCGATGCTGTTTGGAAACCGGGACACCTGGAGGTATCGCAATAGGCGAATTCCACCGGTTGGGAAAACCCAGACAGCGCCATTGAGCCAGTGGCTCCCGGGAACACTGGCAATGCGGCAAGCACCTGGCCCGGTATGAAGGCTGCGTTGCCTCCACCGGCCTCCGAGGTGACACCTGAGGCGTTTTCAGCCCCACTTGTTTCTCGTGCAGGCGATGGACCACTGCAACCCATCAGCAAGAACACGAAGGCCACGATCGGCAGAGTGGTGAGAGCTAGATATCTAGCCACTTCCAATGACCTCCACACCATCATACCATTTGGCTAGTAACAATAGCTCGGGCAGGCACAAGCTCACGCTGTTGGCAATTCGTCAAACTTGAGTCCCCCACAGCTCCGTTGCCTAGCAGCCCAGCGGAACCTTCTCTAGGTGGAATGCTGCGGCCCCGCCGTTTTCCAGCCAGCCAGTGACTGCACCTATGGTATCAGGCACACGCGGAGCATTGTTGCACGGGTGGATCCAACGGGAGTCACTCGTCCAGAGATTATGAGCACCGTTTATGTAGTAGGCGGCACCGTAGGCAATCGTAGGGTTCGTAAATCCTTCGTACCAGCCAGTGTTGGTGTTGTAGTTCTCGAAGAACACCGCCGTGGCTGGATCAGGCACAACATAATTACCTGTGGCGCTCGATGGCTCGCAGTGGTATATGCTGGGACTCCCGGTAGTGTCATCACCGCAAGCCCACCAAGTGCCGCTCGTGTAGGAGATGGTGAACCAATAGTCGTGACCAGCCGCGTACTTGTCGTCCGGCAAAAGAGTCTGCGCAACCAAGCCGTGCTGAGTGTCGGTCCACACTATCCTTCCCGCACCGGGCCCGCCTGTCCCACGCGGGAACAAGAAACCAGCTTGTATGAGCTGATTGGTATTGGTCCTGACGTTGTTCAGGAAGTTGCTGTACTTACTTTGTCCCGCGCCCACCATCGGAGCAAGAAGATGAACGCTTTGTGCATTTACATTGGTCGAACCGCCAATGGAATCGTTGACATCCGTTATCCACGGGTTGTTCACGTTCAGCCGAGGGCAATCCAGGCGCTCCATGTCTGAATAGAACCTAGGGAGGCTTTCCCTCCAACTCTCCTTGCTTATCCCAGGGCCAGATACTCCAAAACTTACGTCCTTGTTTAGCCCCAGCTTTCCTAGAACAGCTTCGATCCGTTTGGGACCTGGACCCTCAAGGAATGCCTCTATCGTGGGGTCAGATCCCACCAAAAATATTTCCGATTGTACGACGCACCTCGAGTCAGCAGGGGTAACCACTGCCGCCACCTCGTAACCGGCTATGCGCGCAGGCAACTCTACTCCATTGATAACAAACCCGCTTCCCGCGGCCCCTGGTGATGGGGCCGAGAGCGTCGTCATGACTAGAAGAATGAGCACAACTCCCAAGACTGCCAACAACTTCCTCTTCGTGCGCACGGCGGTCCTCCTCTCGAATCAGAAACTACCCTGCGTACGTACCCCGCATACCCCCCCCATTTGGGGATAGCGTACTGATGCATTCGCACCAATGTTTCCGGAGGCTTCCGGAACGGATACGCCTGGAGATATGTTGGAAGAGCCTCCCCGTACTGAGTATTCAGGTGAATTACTAGGCTCCTCTACCGACAATATAGTAGGCCTTGCGGTTGCGAACGAAGCGTGTCTAATCTAGACACCATCTCACGAACTGTAATGTGGGGTCATCAGGCAGGTGAGGCTTCGTCGTCGCTCTCCGCGGCCCGCCAGATTGGCCAGCCAGTTTACAGCGCCCTACGAGTTGTCCTATAGTTCCCTGGCAATACATCGAGAGGTTCAGCTATGCAGTTCGATATCCTGGTGCTCCCCGGCGACGGCATTGGCCCTGAGGTTATCAACGAGGCCCTGAAGGTGCTGGAGGTGGTGGCCCGCAAGTTCGGCCACTCCTTCAACCTATCCCAGGACCTGGTGGGCGGCGCAGCCATCGACGCCTACGGCGTGGCTTTGAAGCCGGAAACGGCCCAGAAGGCCAGGGCCAGCGATGCCCTGCTGTTTGGCGCAGTCGGCGGCCCCAAGTGGTCTGATCCGACGGCGTCCGTGCGTCCGGAGGACGGCCTGCTGGCCCTGCGCAAGGCTATGGGCGTCTACGCCAACATCCGCCCCGTCAAGTCCTACAAGTTCCTCGCCAACGCCACGCCGCTGAAACCCAGCGTCGTCGAGGGCGTTGACCTCATCGTCATTCGCGAGCTGACCGGCGGGCTGTACTACGGCCTGCCCAAGCGCCGGTGGAACACCCAGCGCGGGCGCAGGGGCGTGGACACCATGAAGTACTCCGAACGCGAGATCGAGCGCATCCTGCGCGTCGGGTTCGAGTTGGCGCGGGGCCGCAGGAAGAAGCTGACCTCCGTGGACAAGGCAAACGTCCTGGAGACGTCCCGGCTGTGGCGGCAGATCGCGCAGGAGATGTCGGCGGAGTACCCGGACGTGACGGTTGACCACCAGCTTGTGGATAGCTGCTCCATGCAGCTTATCCAGAACCCAAGGCGGTTCGACGTCATGGTCATGGAGAACACCTTCGGCGACATCCTGTCCGATGAGGCCTCCGTCCTGGCAGGCTCTCTCGGCATGTTGCCGTCGGCCAGCCTCGCAGGCGTTCCCTCCACCGATGGCCACCGCCGCGCCCGCGGCTTCTACGAGCCGATCCACGGCACTGCGCCGGACATTGCGGGCCAGGGCAAGGCCAACCCCATAGCAACCATCTTGACCGTTGCCATGATGCTGCGCTACTCCCTGGGCCTGCCCAAAGAGGCGCTGGCCGTGGAGCAGGCGGTGGACAAGGCACTGGAGTCCGGCCTGCGCACGGCCGACATCGTCGCCGCCGGCGAACGCGCGGTGACCACCACCCAGATGGGCAACGCCATCGCCGAGGCCGTGGCGCGGGGGTAGGCTACAGCCAACGGCGACAGAAGCCGTC